>NZ_JBJUSF010000007.1:0-88456 GCF_046098195.1 Streptococcus sp. ST14 | reverse complement strand
TTGTCGTTAAAAACATTGTACCGTAAAAGGACTGTTATATGGCCTTTTTACTTTTACACAATTATACGGACTTTATCAATTGAAATCTTCGATTTTATAATATCTTTTTTTATGAATAAGAATATCTCTGTAAAAGTAAAGACTTGAATGAAATTTACTTTTTAGTTTGGCATCTGCCTTTTTACAAAATAGTTTTGCCTTTTTAGACATTTCTTTCAGCTGTTTTTCTTTTTCTTTTTGAGATAGTTTATCGAAATTCTCTTTATTCTTAGAAAAAGATTGGTAACTTTCCGCTGTTAAAAGTCTATAGAGATTAGAAAGATGAAAGCAAACACTTATTTCTTTTTCATTGTTTGATAAGAAAAGATTAGCTTCCTTTTTCTTATAAGATATGAAAAAGGAAGCTTCTATATCTCTCAAAATCTCATGAGTAGAAGGTATTTTAATTTCATTCATGATTTAATAACCTATTTATAAGTCCTAGAGTTCGTTAACAACATAGTCAAATAGCATTTTATCTTTGGGGCGATTCTCAAAGAGAAATTCAGGATGCCATTGAACACCAAGATAAGGAAAGCCGTCCGTAGTGGTCACAGCCTCAATGATTCCATCTTTAGGATCATGTGCTACAACCTTAAGATTTGAGGCTAGATCTTTAATGCTCTGGTGGTGGAAGGAGTTGATGTGAGAGATTTCTCCATAGATTTCTCGGAGAATGGTATCAGGTTCCGTTACGAGGCGTTGGGTAGTGTATTCGGCTGAACAGTCCTGCCAATGATCCTCAATATCTTGGTGAAGCGTGCCTCCCATGGCGACATTGAAAAGTTGAGTACCCCGACAAACAGAGAAAATTGGCTTCTTTTGCTTAATCGCTTCTTTGATAAGTGCTAGTTCAAAAATATCTCTTTGAAGGTGGTAGTCATCACTATCAATAGCCTTTGGTTCACCATAGTATTTTGGATCAACATTTTGCCCACCCGTTAGGATGAGCTTATCAATGATACTGATGTAATAGGCAGCCATTTCTTGATCACCAATCGGTAGGATGATTGGAATTCCGCCAGCGTCCTTGACTCCTTCAATAAATCCCTTCGCTGCATAGCTCATCATGATGTCATCATCTGGATGAGTTTTTTCATTTCCTGTAATCCCAATAACTGGTTTTTTCATAAATGCTTTCGCTTTCTAATCCTCTTTACGCATAAAATAGAGGAGGGTTTGGAGTTCACTTGTCAAATCAACATACTGAACGACCACATCTTTTGGGAGGTGAAGGTGAACAGGGGAAAAGCTGAGAATACCTTTTATACCAGCATCAACCAAAAGATTGGCAACTTCTTGTGATTTAACACTTGGAACTGTTAGGATAGCAGTTTTGACATCTGCTTCTTTGATTTTTTCTTTAATCTGAGAGATACCATAGATTGGAATCCCATCAGGCGTCTGGCTTCCAACTTCTGGATGGTCATCTAGGTCAAAGGCCATGATAATTTTCATCTTGTTACGCTCATGGAAGCGGTAGTGGAGAAGGGCATGGCCCATATTTCCAATCCCAACCAACATAACATTTGTAATGGAGTTATCATTTAGGAGGTCAGCAAAAAAATTCATCAATTTTTTGACATCGTAACCAAAACCTCGACGACCTAGTTCACCAAAATAGGAAAAATCCCGACGAACGGTCGCAGAATCGATACCGATAGCCTCTGCAATTTGCTTGGAGTTGGCACGTTCGATTTTTTCTGCATGAAATCGCTTGAAAATTCGGTAGTAAAGAGAGAGTCTTTTTGCTGTTGCTTTTGGAATAGCAGACTGTTTATCTTTCACAAAATCACAACCTTTCTATTCTTCTATTTTATAGAAACATTGTGAAAAAATCAACAAAAACAAGAAAAAACTAAGAAATTTCTTAGTTTTTATCTGAAAAATGAGCTTGTGATAGAAAACGGTAGAGATCGCCAACCAATCCTTGATAAATCACCTTATCATTCAGCGTTAAGGAGCTGATTAGGAGAGTATCAGGTAGGGTCACACAGCCTGATAGAGATAACATAAGCTCTTCGTAATCCTTATATTCAAGTGTACGTTCTACGTGATAGTTATCTTGATAGGTAAGTCGATACATAGTCAATTATCTTTCTTCTTTAGTGAAGATACCGCGTTCTACTAAACTGTCCATGAGGAAGTAGAATTTTTCCTGATGAATGTGGTGGTCTTCTGATTTAAAGATATTAACCAAACGAAGGCCTGACTTGTCAGTGATGTTGAGTTTAGCACCTGTAAGGTCTTTGTTGATGATGATTTTTAGCTTGAAACCTTCACCGCTGTTGGGTACTTTCTCAAGCAAACGAGTCAGTTCGAAGTTTCCAACTTTTGTTTCAAAGAAAGTATTATCTTTCAGTGTGAACTTTTTGACAGTTGGGCTAAGTGTGTAGTCGTAGCGGCAGTTTTGTAGTTTAATGGTTTTTTCGAATGCCATTAGATTAATCTCCAATAATATTTTTTAAGGTTTGTGCGAGTTGTATCAGTTCATCCTCGGTGTTAAGAGGAGAGAGACTGATACGGACAGATTCTTTCAATCGATGTGAATCTGGTCCATAAAATGCTTCAAGTACATGACTGGTTTGCACAATACCAGCAGTACAAGCCGAACCGGTAGAAATTGAAATTCCTTCAAGATCTAACCGAAGTAAAAGTAAATCATTTTTCTGACCAGGAAAACCGATATTAAAAACATAAGGCAGTTGGTCTTGACTTTCATTGAGATAGTAGTCTAAATCGGAAATCTCTTTTAGAAAAATAGATTTAAGTGCGCTTAGTTTTTGGTAATGCTCAACTTGGTCATTCAAATCCTCTTTGAGAGCAGAGACCATACCTACAATGGCAGCGAGGTTTTCTGTTCCAGCCCGTTTCTTTTGTTCTTGGTCTCCACCGTGAAGGTAGGAATCAAAGTCCGCGGAAGAAGCATAAAGAAATCCGACTCCTTTTGGTCCATGGAATTTGTGGGCAGAAGCGCTGAGGAAATCAATTCCTAACTCCTCTGGATGGATAGGAATTTTCCCAATAGCTTGAACAGCATCTACATGATATGCAGCAGGATGATCTTTTAAAATACGTCCAATCTCAGCGATAGGTAAGAGACTTCCTGTTTCATTATTAGCATACATGGTGGAAACGAGAATGGTATCGTCACGTAAGGCTTTTTGAATTTGCTGGGCAGTTATCTCTTGATTTACTGGTTGGATGATAGTTGCTTCAAAACCAAAATGTTGCACCAGATAATCGATAGTTTCAAGTACAGAATGGTGTTCAATAGCTGTCGTGATGATATGTCTTCCACGATTTTGATGACGGAGACAATAGCCGATAATGGCTGTATTGTTACTTTCTGTACCGCCAGACGTGAAAAAGATATGTTGAGGTTTGGTTCCTAGCAAGTGGGCTAAGTCCTGACGAGCCTCTCGCAAGAGTTTGCCAGCCTGCCGACCATGACTATGAATACTAGAAGGATTACCATGAGTTTCTTGCATGACCTTGGTCATTTCAGAAATAGCTACTGCTGACATAGGAGTCGTAGCAGCATTGTCCAAATAAATCAAAGAATCACCTTATTTCTTTTTGTTGTAAGCAAAGAGTGGGCTGACTGGTTTTCTTTCATGGATGCGGACGATAGCATCACCAATTAATTCGCTAGCAGTAATGTAGCATACATTTTCTGGAGTTCTTTCTTTGGTTGCTACTGAGTCTGTCACAAGGATTTCTTTGATGTTTGTAGCGTCAAGAAGGTCTGCTGCACCTTCAACAAATAAACCGTGACTAGAAACTGCATAAATCTCAGTTGCACCTTCACGTTCAACGATTTTGGCTGCTTCAGAGAAAGTACGACCAGTATTTAGGATATCGTCAATCAAGATAGCCTTCTTGCCTTCAACATCCCCAATGATATAGCCTTCGTTACGATCAGAATCGTCTTGGGCGTAGTCAATGATAGCAATAGGAGCATCAAGGTATTCAGCCAAACTACGTGCACGTTTAACACCAGAGTTCTTTGGACTGACAACAACAACATCAGAACCAAGAAGTCCTTTATCACAGTAGTGCTTAGCAAATAGAGGAACAGTATAAAGATTGTCTACAGGAATATCAAAGAAACCTTGGACCTGAACAGCGTGGAGGTCAAGCGTTAGAACACGGCTTACACCAGCTTTGACAAGCATATTGGCAACTAGTTTTGCAGTGAGGGGTTCGCGAGAAGAAGCGATACGATCCTGACGCGCATAACCAAAGTAAGGGAGGACAACGTTGATACTATGAGCACTTGCACGTACACAAGCGTCAACCATGATTAACAACTCCATCAAGTGGTTGCTAACAGGGTAGCTGGTTGACTGGATGATGTAGACGTCGTAACCACGGACACTTTCTTCAATGTTGACCTGGATTTCGCCGTCAGAAAATTGACGAGAGGATAATTTCCCGAGAGGTACACCAACTGTATCAGCAATCTTTTGAGCGATTTCATGGTTAGAGTTTAGGGTGAAAAGTTTCATGTTGTTTCTATCTGACATTATAGACCGTCCTCTGTAAACTTTGTGAATCTTCTTTGAGAAAGTTTTGTTTTTCAAAGCCAGATTCTTTTATTTTTATCTTTTCTATTTTACCAAAAAAAGGAGATTATTTCAGCTTTTTTTCATGCTTTTAATAAAACGAATTAATTTTGATGGAGCTTTCTGATAAGTTATCTGATTTTCATCTAAAAATCTCTGAAAATCTTCTTTCCCTTTTTCATGGTCAGTGACTTCAAGCTCGAGTTCATAGTCCGTCTGATCAAAGTAGTGACTTTCATCTAAGGCCATTAAGCCAATCTCAGTTTTCATTTCATAACGAAGGGTGGAAAGGCAGCCTAGAACAAGCCAGTCATGGCTTTCGATGCCAATCTTAGCGAGCTTCTCTAGAACGAGCCCTTGAGGTAGTTTTTGTTTTTCTAGGTATGATTCAGCTTCTGGAAGAGTTAGTTTCTGGTTGTATTCCATATTTCCTACAGTTTGAGGCACTTTTAAGGTCAATTCCGCCCAATCTGAAAAGGTGCGAATGCGCATGGCAACCTTCTTTTCACGCAATTGGAAATCTGGCGTGTCAATGTAGTAGTTTTTCTGAAGGACGGGTTGGATATGGGAAAACTGTTTTTTTAGATGATCATATTCCTCTTTTTTCAGAAGTGTTTTCAATTCTATTTCTAAATGTTTCATTTTTTCAACCTTTTCTATATCTTTGAAAGCGATTTATGGTATAATGTACAATGTATTTATTGTATAAGATTGTAGTGAAAAAATCAAAAATTTTTAACAGCACAATCTCATACTAAAAGGGAGAAAATATGACCATAGAATGGGAAGAATTTTTAGATCCTTACATTCAGGCTGTTGGTGAATTGAAGATCAAACTTCGGGGAATTCGCAAACAGTACCGTAAGCAAAACAAGCATTCTCCGATTGAGTTTGTAACGGGTCGGGTAAAACCGATTGAAAGTATCAAAGAAAAAATGGCTCGTCGAGGAATTACTTATGCAACTCTGGAAAATGACTTGCAAGATATCGCAGGGCTACGTGTCATGGTTCAGTTTGTTGATGACGTGGAAGAAGTTGTTGCAATTCTACGTAAACGTCACGATATGAGAGTCTTTCAGGAACGAGACTATATCACTCATCGTAAGGCTTCGGGCTATCGTTCTTATCACGTGGTTGTCGAGTACACGGTTGATACGATCAACGGAGCGAAGACGATTTTGGCGGAAATTCAAATACGGACTTTGGCCATGAATTTCTGGGCTACGATTGAACACTCGCTCAATTATAAATATCAAGGCGATTTTCCAGAAGAAATCAGGAAAAGACTGGAAATCACGGCCAAAATAGCCTATCAACTGGATGAAGAAATGGGTAAGATTCGTGATGATATCCAGGAAGCGCAGGCTCTCTTTGATCCATTGAGCAGAAAACTAAACGATGGTGTAGGAAATAGTGACGATACAGATGAAGAATACAGGTAAACGAGTTGACCTCATAGCAAATAGAAAGCCACAAAGTCAGAAGGTCTTGCATGAGCTGAGGGAAAAACTCAAGAAACAACATTTTATACTGAACGATACCAATCCCGACATCGTCATTTCGATTGGTGGCGATGGAATGCTTTTGTCTGCCTTTCACAAGTATGAGAATCAGTTAGACAAGGTTCGATTTGTAGGTGTTCATACAGGGCATTTGGGATTTTACACAGATTATCGTGATTTTGAGCTGGATCAGTTGGTGACCAATCTTTTACTAGATACTGGTGCCAAAGTTTCCTATCCAGTCTTGAATGTCAAGGTAACGCTTGAAAATGGAGAAGTGAAAATCTTCCGTGCTTTAAATGAAGCCAGTATCCGTCGATCAGATCGCACCATGGTTGCGGATATCATCATTAACCATGTTCCGTTTGAGAGATTTCGTGGAGATGGAGTGACTGTTTCAACGCCAACGGGAAGTACTGCCTACAACAAGTCCTTGGGTGGAGCTGTCTTGCATCCGACCATTGAAGCCTTGCAGTTGACGGAAATAGCAAGCCTCAATAACCGAGTCTATCGCACTTTGGGATCATCGATCATTATTCCCAAAAAAGATAAGATTGAACTTTTGCCGACACGCAATGATTACCATACGATATCAGTCGATAACAGCATCTATTCCTTCCGTAATATCGAACGGATTGAGTATCAAATTGACCATCATAAGATTCACTTCGTAGCGACTCCAAGCCACACTAGTTTCTGGAATCGTGTCAAAGATGCCTTCATTGGCGAGGTGGATGAATGAGGTTCGAATTTATCGCAGATGAACACGTCAAAGTCAAAACTTTCCTCAAGAAACATGAGGTTTCCAAGGGACTTTTGGCTAAGATTAAGTTTCGAGGCGGGGCTATTCTGGTCAATGGCCAACCTCAAAATGCTACTTATCTCTTAGATATTGGAGACAAGGTAACTATTGACATTCCAGCAGAGGAAGGATTTGAGAGCCTTGAAGCTATTGATCGACCACTCGATATCTTGTATGAGGATGACCATTTTCTGGTTTTGAATAAGCCTTATGGAGTGGCTTCCATCCCCAGTGTCAATCACTCCAATACCGTTGCTAATTTTATCAAGGGCTACTATGTCAAGCAAAACTATGAAAACCAGCAAGTTCACATCGTGACTAGGCTTGATAGAGATACATCTGGTTTGATGCTTTTTGCCAAGCACGGCTACGCTCATGCACGTTTAGACAAGCAACTGCAACGAAAGTCTATCGAGAAACGCTACTTTGCTTTGGTTAAAGGAGCTGGTGTCTTGGAGCCTGAAGGGGAGATTATCGCCCCGATTGCGCGTGATGAAGATTCCATTATCACGAGACGGGTTGCAAAAGGTGGGAAATACGCCCATACATCTTACAAAGTTGTCGCGTCTTATGGAAATATTCACCTAGTTGATATTCGCCTGCATACTGGACGAACTCATCAGATCCGAGTGCATTTTTCTCATATCGGTTTTCCTTTGTTGGGAGACGATTTGTATGGTGGTAGTCTGGATGATGGTATCCAACGTCAGGCTCTGCATTGCCATTATTTATCTTTTTATCATCCTTTTCTAGAGCAAGATTTGCAATTAGAAAGCCCCTTACCGGATGATTTCAGCAATCTTATTACTCAGTTATCGACTAATACTCTTTAAAAATTGTTTGGAGTATAATTTATTTTCTTAAAGGAGAAAACTCATGGAAGTTTTTGAAAGTCTCAAAGCCAACCTAGTTGGCAAAAATGCTCGTATCGTTCTCCCTGAAGGGGAAGAACCTCGTATTCTTCAAGCGACAAAACGCTTGGTAAAAGAAACAGAAGTGATTCCTGTTTTGCTCGGAAACCCTGAAAAAATTAAAATTTATCTCGAAATCGAAGGGATCATGGATGGTTATGAAGTGATTGATCCCCAACATTATCCTCAATTTGAAGAAATGGTTGCTGCCTTGGTAGAGCGTCGTAAGGGCAAAATGACTGAAGAAGAAGCGCGCAAAGTTTTGGTTGAAGACGTCAATTACTTTGGTGTGATGCTAGTCTACTTGGGCTTGGTTGACGGTATGGTATCAGGTGCGATTCACTCAACTGCCTCAACAGTTCGCCCAGCCCTTCAAATCATCAAAACTCGTCCAAATGTAACTCGTACTTCAGGTGCCTTCCTCATGGTACGTGGTACGGAACGTTACCTATTTGGTGACTGTGCCATTAACATCAATCCAGATGCAGAAGCCTTGGCTGAAATTGCGATCAATTCAGCAATCACAGCTAAGATGTTTGGTATTGAACCTAAAATTGCAATGCTAAGCTATTCTACTAAAGGTTCAGGATTTGGTGAAAGTGTTGATAAGGTCGTAGAAGCAACTAAAATTGCTCACGACTTGCGCCCTGACCTTGAGATTGATGGTGAATTGCAATTTGACGCTGCCTTTGTTCCTGAAACTGCAGCTCTAAAAGCTCCAGGAAGTAACGTAGCTGGTCAAGCAAATGTCTTTATCTTCCCAGGTATCGAAGCAGGAAATATCGGTTACAAGATGGCTGAGCGCCTTGGTGGTTTTGCGGCTGTAGGACCTGTTTTGCAAGGTTTGAACAAACCTGTTAACGACCTTTCTCGTGGATGTAATGCAGATGATGTGTACAAGTTGACCCTTATCACAGCAGCTCAAGCAGTTCATCAATAAGATTTAGTCCTCTTTCCCATGGGAAGAGGCTTTTTAGTACTGAGAGAAGGACAGTTAGAAGCTTCTATGTTATACTAGATATATGTTAGATTTGAAAGAATACGGTGTTGACATGTGGCCAGAGGAGAAGATTTCCTCTTTCCGTGAGAAACTCCTCAACTGGTACGATGAAAACAAACGGGATTTACCCTGGCGAAGAAGTAAAAATCCTTATCACATATGGGTATCTGAAATCATGCTTCAGCAGACCAGAGTGGATACAGTTATCCCATACTACGAACGATTCTTGGACTGGTTTCCAACTGTTGAAAGTCTTGCGAATGCCCCTGAAGAGCGTTTGTTGAAGGCTTGGGAGGGATTAGGCTATTATTCTCGAGTGCGCAATATGCAGGCTGCAGCTCAGCAGATTATGGCTGACTTTGGTGGTCAATTTCCAAACACCTATGAAGGAATATCTTGCCTGAAAGGGATTGGCCCTTATACTGCGGGAGCTATTTCCAGTATCGCTTTTAATTTGCCTGAGCCAGCGGTCGATGGCAATGTCATGCGAGTTTTGGCACGTTTGTTTGAGGTTAATCATGATATCGGAGTTCCCAGCAATCGAAAGATTTTCCAAGCTATGATGGAAATCTTGATTGACCCGAAACGACCAGGTGATTTTAACCAAGCTCTGATGGATTTAGGTTCTGACATAGAGGCACCAGTTAACCCTCGACCAGAAGAAAGCCCTGTTAAGGAATTTAGCGCAGCCTATCAGAATGGGACCATGGATGTATATCCGATTAAAGAACCCAAGAAAAAGCCTCTCCCAATTTATCTCAAGGCTTTGGTTGTACGCAATGACCGTGGTCAATATCTACTTGAGAAAAATGAAAGCGAGAAACTACTAGCCGGTTTTTGGCATTTTCCATTGATTGAAGTTGATGATTTCTCAAGTGATGACGATCAGATAGATCTCTTTTCTCAAGTCAAAGAGGAAAGCAGAGCATTTGGACCAAGTCCTCAAGAAAACTTTGAGCAGGATTATGATTTAGAAGTGAATTGGTCCCAGCAAGTATTTGACCAGGTCAAGCATGTATTTAGTCATCGGAAATGGCATATTCAAATCCTATCAGGTCAGGTGACAGGGTCAAAACAGTTCTCCGACAGAGAAATTCGCTGGGTTTCTCCTCAGGAGTTTTCTGACTATCCACTTGCGAAACCTCAACAAAAAATTTGGAAGGCTTATAAAACAACTTTTGGAGATAAAGGCCTACAGTAGCCATTTGTGCCTTCTTTGCATTTTTTTGTTATAATAGATAGAGAAAAGGTGATAAAATGAAAAAAATATTAATTGTAGATGATGAGAAACCAATCTCAGATATTATTAAGTTTAATATGGCCAAGGAAGGTTATGAAGTCGTTACAGCCTTCAATGGTCGTGAGGCAATCGAGCTATTTGAAGCCGAGCAACCCGACATTATTATCCTAGACTTGATGCTACCTGAAATTGATGGTTTAGAAGTAGCCAAAGCCATTCGCAAGACCAGTAGTGTTCCTATCATTATGCTGTCAGCTAAGGATAGCGAGTTTGACAAGGTTATTGGTTTGGAACTAGGGGCAGATGATTATGTCACAAAGCCCTTCTCAAATCGTGAGTTGCAGGCGCGTGTCAAGGCTTTACTTCGCCGTACCGACTTGGTTTCAGTTGATAGTCAAGAGTCTGATGAGAAGAAATCCCAGCCACTTCAGATTGGCGATTTGGAAATTGTTCCAGACGCTTACGTGGCCAAAAAATACGGTGAGGAATTAGATTTGACCCACCGTGAGTTTGAGCTCTTATATCACTTGGCTTCCCATATTGGACAAGTGATTACGCGTGAACACTTGCTTGAGACTGTTTGGGGTTATGATTATTTTGGTGATGTTCGTACAGTGGACGTGACCATTAGACGTTTACGTGAAAAAATTGAAGATACTCCAAGCCGTCCAGAGTATATCCTCACCCGTCGTGGTGTTGGCTACTATATGAGAAATAATGATTGAAGATATTAGACAAACTATTCTGACCAGTGATTTTATCTTTATCTTGATTTTACTTGGCTTTATCTTGGTGGTAACCTTGCTCTTACTAGAAAATCGTCGAGATAATATCCGTCTGAAGGAGATAAATCAAAAGGTTAAGGACTTGATTGCAGGTGATTATTCTCAAGTTTTGGACTTACAAGGCAGTACAGAAATCACCAATATTAGCAATAATCTGAACGATTTGTCAGAAGTTATTCGTTTGACCCAAGAAAATCTGGAACAAGAGAGTAAACGATTGAACAGTATTCTTTCTTACATGACAGATGGCGTTCTTGCGACCAATCGCCGTGGCCAGATTACTATGATCAACGATATGGCCAAGAAACAGCTCGGTGTGCAGAAAGAAGATGTTCTGAATAAAAGCATCCTCGAATTGCTTAAGATAGAAGATGAGTATGAGTTGCGTGACCTGATTACACAGATTCCTGAGTTGACGATTGACTCCCAGGATGTGAATGGTGAATATCTAAGCCTTCGTGTACGTTTTGCTCTGGTTCGCCGTGAGTCAGGTTTTATCTCTGGTTTGGTTGCCGTTTTACATGATACGACCGAACAGGAGAAGGAAGAGCGTGAGCGAAGACTCTTTGTTTCTAACGTGAGTCACGAGTTGCGAACTCCTTTGACCAGTGTTAAATCTTATCTTGAAGCCTTGGACGAGGGAGCCCTGTATGATCCTGTTGCTCCTGATTTTATCAAGGTTTCACTCGATGAAACCAACCGTATGATGCGTATGGTGACAGATCTCTTACATCTCTCTCGTATTGATAATGCGACTACTCAGTTGGATGTGGAGTTGATTAACTTTACAGCCTTCATCACCTTTATTCTCAACCGCTTTGATAAGATGAGAAGTCAGGATGACGAGAAAAAATATGAACTTGTTAGAGATTACCCAATCAATTCAGTTTGGATCGAGATTGATACCGATAAAATGACTCAGGTGATTGATAATATTCTCAACAATGCTATCAAGTACTCACCAGATGGTGGGAAAATTATTGTCAGCATGAAGACCACTGATGACCAGATGATTTTATCCATCAAAGACCAAGGTCTAGGTATTCCAAAGCAAGATTTGCCGAAGATCTTTGACCGATTCTACCGTGTGGATCGTGCAAGAAGTCGGGCTCAAGGTGGAACCGGTCTAGGTCTGGCTATCGCAAAAGAAATCATCAAACAACACAATGGCTTTATATGGGCCAAAAGTGAATACGGTAAGGGCTCAACCTTTACAATAGTGCTCCCTTATGATAAGGATGCCGTAAAAGAAGAAATATGGGAGGACGAAATAGAAGACCAGAATGAGTGAAAAAGGCTTTAAATACAGTATTTTAGCATCAGGTTCTAGTGGGAATTCCTTTTACCTGGAAACCCCAAAAAAGAAAATCCTAGTAGATGCGGGCTTGTCTGGTAAGAAAATTACCAGCCTGCTAGCTGAAATCAATCGCAAACCTGAAGATTTGGATGCAATTTTGATTACGCATGAGCATTCAGACCATATTCATGGGGTCGGTGTCTTGGCTCGTAAATATGGCATGGATCTTTACGCCAATGAAAAGACTTGGCAGGCTATGGAAAATAGCAAGTATCTTGGCAAGGTTGATTCTTCGCAAAAGCATATCTTTGAAATGGGTAAAACCAAAACCTTTGGCGATATCGACATTGAAAGTTTTGGTGTTAGCCATGATGCGGCAGCACCACAGTTTTACCGATTTATGAAAGACGACAAGAGTTTTGTCGTGTTGACCGATACAGGCTATGTAAGTGACCGTATGGCTGGAATAGTCGAAAATGCGGACGGTTATCTCATAGAGTCCAACCACGATGTAGAGATTTTGCGAGCAGGATCTTATGCTTGGCGACTCAAACAGCGAATTCTATCGGATCTCGGTCACCTTTCTAACGAGGATGGTGCTGAGGCCATGATTCGTGCCATGGGAAATCGGACTAAGAAAATCTATCTTGGACATTTGTCCAAAGAGAACAATATTAAGGAGCTGGCTCATATGACTATGGTCAACCAGCTAGCACAAGCTGATCTGGGAGTAGGAGTAGACTTTAAGGTTTATGATACCTCACCAGATACCGCAACACCATTGACAGACATATAAAAAGAAGGCGAGAGCCTTCTTTTCTTATGTTTAGTTATTATTTTCTAGTCCAAACACCATTTAAAATATGATATAATAAGGTTTATAGTACGAGAAAGGTTGCCTTATGACGATAGATATTAGTGAAGAAAAGTTGGCTATGGAGTCTGCTGGCTTATTAAAAATTCTTTTAAAAGATCGAACGACCAAGAAAAATATTGTTTGGGCGACTCATTCTTATGAATTGTTGGGAAAGGGATTTGCTCCAAGTGATCGCATCACTCCAAGTAGGGTGACGGGAACCTATGCAAACTTGATTCAACCCCGATCAGAAAAGTCTAAGTATGAGCAAAAAGACCGAACCAAGATTAGAGCCGAAGTCTTTACGCCTACTTGGTTAGTTGAAAAGCAAAATGGCTATGTGGAAGCTGAACTTGAAGCTCTGGATCTTGAAGATTATATCCAAGTGCGCTGGCTAGAAATCACCTGTGGTGAAGCACCTTATATGGTAACTCGCTATGATACAGTGACTGGTGAGGAAATTCCATTATCTGAGCGAGTTGGTTTTGTTGATAGAAAATTGCAGCGCATTAGTCGTGAGGTCTCAGATGAAGTCACCTTTTATGAACTTGTAAAAAAAGCTTATCGAGCTTCTTATGGTTATGAGTATCAAGGAGATTCTCTCCTTTTGGCGCGTGAAAATCTTTTAGCGACCTTCGAGGATTACTATCTTGCAAAGACTGGAAATCAACCGACCTTAGAGCAAAAGAAAGAAATTGCGACTATTATATCCTACAATGTCTTTCAGATGGATGGATTGAAAAAAAACAGTCCCTACTCAGCTACACAAGGACAATCTCAACAGTTAAGCTTGTTTTCCGATGAGTTGGAAGTAGAACAAGCAGAAGAATCTAAAACCCAAATCAAAGACTGGAAAAAGAATAAAATGATAGGTTTTGAGCGCCTATCTAGTGAGGAAAGTGAAATGAAATTTGATGTCGTGATAGGAAATCCGCCATATCAGGAAACAGGAGAAGCTAGGGATGAACCAGTTTATCACTTTTTTATTGATGAAGCTATTAAAATCGCAGATAAATCGATACTAATCACTCCAGCAAGATTTTTATTTAAAGCTGGTCAAACCCCTAAAAATTGGATGGAAAAGATGCTTGAAGACAAGCATTTAAAAGTTCAATTCTATGAACTTAAAAGCGGTAAAGTATTTACAGGAACGGATATAAAGGGTGGAGTAGCAATAACTTATCGTGATGCTGATAAAGATTTGGGACCAATCGGAGTATTTACTATTTTTGAATCTTTGAATAGTATTGTAAAAAAAATCGAAAAACATCCAGACTTTAAAACTTTTTCTGATTTAGTTTATCCTCAAGGTATTTATAGATTTTCAAATCAACTTTTTTCTGATTATCCAAATGCTGAAAATCTGCAAGGAAAAGGGACAAAAAATAAAATTGTTTCGAAATCACTAACTCAGTTAGATTTTGTTTTCAAAAACAAAGAAGAAAAAGACCATGTTGCTCTACTTGGAAGAATTGGTTCCGAACGTGTTTATCGATATATTAATAAAAAATATTTAGATTTACCGGAAACATTCGAAAATTATAATGTTTTTGTACCAGAAGCTAATGGAAGTGGTGCCTTAGGTGAAGTATTATCAACACCCCTAATCGGGGAACCCCTAATCGGGCATACAGATACTTTTTTATCTATTGGTAATTTTAAAACAAAATTTGAAGCCGATGCTTGTATTAAATTTATTAAAACTAAATTCGCTAGAGTATTATTAGGTGTTTTGAAAGTTACTCAGCATAACTCACGCAAAACTTGGTATTACGTTCCACTCCAAGACTTCACGGTCAATTCGGACATTGATTGGACGCAATCAGTAGCTGATATTGACCGTCAGCTCTATCAAAAATATGGTCTTTCTCCAGAGGAAATTGCCTTTATTGAGACTCATGTACGGGAGATGGATTAATGGTAGAAATTAAAACCTCAAAAGAGATTCATCCTAAAATCTATGCCTACACCACACCGACAGTAACTAGCAATGAGGGATGGATTAAGATTGGTTATACAGAACGGGATGTCACGCAACGGATTAAAGAACAAACGCATACTGCTCATATAGATACAGATGTCTTATGGACTGGGGATGCCGCCTATACGGAAGAACCTGATAAGGGAAAGACTTTTAAGGACCATGATTTCCACCATTTCCTTTCTTTCCATGATGTGGAACGTCGCCCTAAGACGGAATGGTTCTATTTTAATGGAACTCCTGAAAAATCTAAAAATCTCTTCGATAAGTTTGTTCAGCATGATTTGTCAGGGTATCAGCCCGGCCAAGGACAGAACTATAATCTGCGACAAGAGCAAGAAGAAGCAGTTTCTAAGACATTAGCTTATTTCAAGAATCATCTAGGAGGTAAGTTCCTTTGGAATGCCAAGCCACGTTTTGGTAAAACCTTATCTACCTATGACCTAGCTCGTCGAATGGATGCTGTCAATGTCCTAATCGTAACCAACAGACCTGCAATAGCTAACTCATGGTATGATGATTTTGAAAAATTCATAGCAGGTCAAACGACTTACAAGTTTGTTTCAGAATCAGACAGTCTTAAAAATCGGCCAACCTTGTCACGAAAAGAATTTGTTGGTATTTTAGATGACGATGTAAGACAACTTGCTTTTATCAGTCTCCAAGACTTGAAAGGATCTGCTTATCTTGGTGGAGAGTATAATAAACTTAAATGGGTCACAGACCTCCATTGGGATTTGTTGATTATCGATGAGGCTCATGAAGGAGTTGATACCTTCAAGACAGATCAGGCTTTTAATAAGATCCATCGAAACTTTACCTTGCATCTATCAGGAACTCCATTTAAGGCACTAGCTAAGGGAGAATTTACCGAGGAGCAGATCTACAACTGGTCTTATGCTGATGAGCAGGCAGCTAAAACTACTTGGTCGCCTGAGCAAGAAGAGGAGAATCCATATGAGAGCTTGCCTCAGTTAAATCTCTTTACCTATCAAATGTCTCAGATGATTGGAGAAGAGCTAGAAAAAGGTGCTCAACTCGATGGAGAGAATATCGACTATGCTTTTGATTTGAGTGAATTTTTCGCTACAGATGATAAAGGGAAATTTATCCATGAGCAAGATGTCAGAAATTGGTTAGATACTTTATCAAGCAATGAAAAATATCCATTTTCAACCAAAGAACTTCGAAATGAGCTAAAGCATACTTTTTGGCTTTTAGAACGTGTAGCATCAGCTAAGGCTTTAAAAGCACTACTAGAAGAACACCCCATCTACGAAAACTATGAGATTGTTCTAGCTGCTGGAGATGGACGTATGTCCGAAGAAGACGATAAAGTCAAACTCAAATCCTTAGATTTGGTTAGAAAAGCGATAGCTGATAATGATAAAACTATTACCCTATCCGTCGGTCAATTGACGACAGGTGTCACTATCCCTGAGTGGACAGGTGTATTGATGTTATCGAACATGAAATCACCTGCACTTTATATGCAGGCCGCTTTCCGTGCTCAAAATCCATACTCATGGAGTGATAAGAAAGGAAATCACTTCCGCAAAGAAAGAGCCTATGTATTTGACTTTGCGCCAGAAAGAACCCTGATTCTCTTTGATGAGTTTGCGAATAACTTATCACTTGCAACTGCAGGAGGTGGAGGAACTTCAGCAACTCGCGAAGAAAACATTAGAGAATTACTAAATTTCTTCCCTGTCATAGCTGAGGATCGTGCTGGTAAGATGGTTGAGATTGATGCTAAGGCAGTTCTGACTATACCGCGTCAGATAAAAGCTAGGGAAGTCCTCAAACGAGGATTTATGTCCAATCTCCTTTTTGATAATATCAGTGGTATTTTCCAAGCTAGTCAAACAGTTCTAGACATTTTAAATGAACTCCCAGTTGAAAAGGAAGGGAAGTTACAAACATCTTCTGAACTATTAGACTTTTCAGATGTTACAGTAGATGATGAGGGCAATGCAGTAGTTGACCATGAAATTGTAGTTAATCAGCAAATGCGACTTTTTGGTGAAAAAGTTTATGGGCTTGGTGAGTCTGTTGCTGAGTTAGTCACAAAAGATGAGGAAAGAACTCAAAAACAGCTGGTCAATGACTTGAGTAAGACCGTTTCTTCAGTAATTGTAGAGGAATTGAAGGTTGGATATGATCTGAAAACTCGGGAAACAGACCAGATCAAGAAACAAATTGTAGCAACATTTGAGAACGAAGTTCGAAAAAATGAGATAGAACGTAAAATTTCTGAAGCTCATATCAAGGAAGAGTTTCAACAAGAGCTCAAGGAAGAAAATGATAAAGAGCAAAAAGATAAGATTCAAGAAGTTCTTGAAAAACGTTTAGAAGAAAATAATCTCATTCATAAAGAAAAACTAGAACAAACACTTAAAAAAGAAGTGGAAAAAATGCCCGAGAAGTTTATTGAACAGGTTGAGATCAAACGGGTGGAACAGTTGAAACAATCAGCCCAAGATGAGATTCGGGACCATCTTCGAGGATTTGCACGAACAATTCCAAGTTTCATCATGGCATACGGTGATCAATCTCTAACACTTGATAATTTTGACACCTTTGTTCCTGAGCATGTCTTCTTTGAAGTGACTGGTATTACGATTGAACAATTTCGTTATTTGAGAGATGGTGGGCAGGATTTTGCAGGACATCTTTTTGATCGAGCAACATTTGATGAAGCCATCCAAGAATTTCTTCGCAAGAAAGAGGAGTTGGCAGATTATTTTAAAGATCAGAAAGAAGATATTTTTGACTATATTCCACCACAGAAAACTAATCAGATTTTCACTCCTAAACGTGTGGTGAAGAGAATGGTGGATGACCTTGAAAAAGAAAATCCAGGAATCTTTGATGATCCGTCTAAGACATTCATTGATTTGTACATGAAGTCAGGCCTTTATATTGCAGAGCTTGTTAAGCGGCTATATAACAGCAATGGCTTGAAAGAAGCTTTTCCAAATCCTGAAGAACGCTTAAAACATATCCTAGAAAATCAAGTTTATGGGTTTGCACCTTCAGAGATTATCTATAACATTTCGACGAATTTTATCTTTGGAAATCTCTCTCAAGATATCAGTAGAAGGAACTTTGTTTTAGAAGATACCATTCCAGCTGCCAAAGAAGGTAGAATTCAGGAATTGGTGGATAGATATTTTGAATATAATTAAAAAAGAAGGCGGAAGCCTTCTTTTGTTGTTTTTTACAATCCTGCAAATTCTTTGATTTCTTGTGCGGACATAGAAGAGTCGCAACGGACATTGATTTGGCCATCTGCAATGTGAACGAAGCCTGGTACAGTTGGAATTCCATAGCGTGAACGGAATTCTTGTAACTCATTGAGTTGGCTTGGTTCTTCACTGTTGATGAAGTAGATGTGAGCTTTAGTTTCAGCTACGACACCTGCCAAGGTACCTGCGAATTTACGGCAGTAAGGGCAAGTTTTACGACCAATAAAGAAGGTTGCAGTTTCTTTCTTATCAAGAGCTTCTTGTGCACGCGCAACTGTAGTTACTTCAAGGTCTTTGGTGTTTTCTAAAAATTGTTCCATGAGATTACCTCGCTTTCATTGATAAGTCTAGTATGCCATAAAGTTTCTAAAAATGCTTAGATTTGATACGAAAAAAAGATGAGATTGGTTCGTCTCATCTTTTATAATTTCTTATTTAACAAAAGCATTGATTTCTGCTTCGATGTTGGCAATCTTAGCTTGTGAATCTTCATTGCTTTCACCCACAACAGCAATGTAGAATTTGATTTTTGGTTCAGTACCAGAAGGGCGAACAGCAATCCATGAACCGTCAGCAAGTGTATATTTCAACACATCACTTGGAGGAGTTGTCAAGTTTGTAACAGTACCATCAGCAGCAGTAGCAGTTTGAGCCTTGAAGTCTTCTACGACAGTGATAGCTGTTGTGTTCCATTCTTTTGGAGCATTGTTACGGAACTTAGCCATAATCGATTTGATTTGTTCAGCACCATCAACACCAGAAAGGGTAACAGAGATGGTCTTTTCAGCGTAGTAGCCGTATTCTTTGTAGATTTCTTCGATACCGTCAGCAAGTGTCAAACCACGTGAACGGTAGTAGGCAGCAAGTTCAGCAACGACAAGAACAGCTTGAATAGCATCTTTATCACGTACGAATGGTTTAATCAAGTAACCGAAGCTTTCTTCAAATCCCATCATGTAAGTGTGATTGTGTTTTTCTTCAAATTCTTGGATTTTTTCAGCGATAAATTTGAAACCAGTCAAAACGTTGAACATAGTTGCGCCGTAGCTTTCAGCAATCTTTGTTACCAAGTCAGTTGATACGATTGATTTGCAGAGAGCAGCATTTTCAGGAAGAGTACCAGCATTTTTGTGGGCTTCCAAGATGTATTTAGCCATGATAGCACCGATTTGGTTACCTGAAAGGTTAAGGTAGCTACCATCTTTTTGAAGAACTTCAACACCAACACGGTCAGCGTCAGGGTCAGTTGCCACAAGAACGTCTGCACCAACTTGACGACCAAGTTCTTCAGCAAGGGCGAAGGCTGCTTGGCTTTCTGGGTTTGGAGATTTTACAGTTGAGAAGTCAGGATCAGCAGTTGCTTGTGCTTCAACAACTTGAACAGAGTCAAATCCTGCTTGAGCAAGAGCACGACGAGCCAACATTTCACCCGTACCATGAAGTGGTGTGTAGACAATCTTCATGTCTTTACCGAATTCTTCGATCAAGGCTGGGTTGATGTTTACGTCTTTAACTTCTTTAAGGTATTCTGCATCAACAGCTTCGCCGATAACTTCAATCAAGCCAGAAGCTTTTTCCGCTTCTACATCGGCAACTTCCACAGCGAATGGATTTTCGATAGCACGAATGTAAGTAGTCAAAGCGTCCGCGTCATGTGGAGGCATTTGTCCACCGTCTTCACCGTAAACCTTGTAACCGTTAAATGGAGCAGGGTTATGGCTGGCAGTAATCATGATACCTGCAAAACAGTTGAGGTGACGAACAGCGAATGAAAGTTCAGGGGTTGGACGAAGGCTTTCAAATACGTAAGATTTGATACCGTGTTTAGCAAGAACTGCAGCAGATTCAAAGGCAAATTCTGGTGAGAAGTGACGGCTATCGTAGGCAATTGCCACACCACGTTCTTTTTCATTTCCACCTTTTGATTCAATCAAACGAGCCAAACCTTCGGTAGCTTGACGAACAACGTAGATGTTGATGCGGTTTGTACCAGCACCGATCAAACCACGCATACCAGCAGTACCAAATTCAAGATTGGTATAAAAGGCATCTTCCTTAGTTTTTTCGTCCATATTTTCCAAATCATGACGAAGGTAGTCTGGAAGGTCAGCAAAATCGACCCATTTTTGATAATTTTCTTGGTAAGTCATAGAGTGTCTCCTTTGTTTATTGCTTTAATCGCTTTCATTATATCACGATTTGACATTTTAGTAAAACGTTAGCATAACTTAAAATGTAGGAAATTTACTTATGCACTTTAGCAGGAAAATGGTGAGTACTGTGCTTACTTATACTAACTTAGGGATGAAAACCAATTATCCAATTTTTTAAAATATTAAAAGTTATAGTATTTTTGTGGGATTTTAAATAAAATAAATCGTAAATATTGTTATATTCTATTCTTTTTATAAAGAATCCTTTAATGTATCAAATGAACAGATAGAAAAATTTAAGTTAATACTCTATAAATTTAAGATATTTTGAAAATATCTGGTTTCTGTTTTGAATTTTATAGGGCGTATGGTAAAATATAGTAAATCATTAAAGGAGAATCCATTATGAAAAAAATTCTTAAGCATTCTGCTTTGCTTTTATCAGCTTTAGCACTTGTTGCTTGTGGAGCTCAAAAAAAGCAAGCGACAATGGTACTGCCTCGAACTCAAACTTTGAAGTTTCAGTAAAAGACGGTATGTTTGTATTGCCTAAAGATGAAGATTCATCTTCAAGCTACCTTGCGCTTCAAGTCGAAATCAAGAACAATCGTGATAAACAGTTTAGTTTTACTAGCCAAGATATTACGCTTTATAATGAAAAAGATGAGAAATTACAACCAATTCAAATCTATGAAAGCGATAGTAAAACCAAGTTTATGTCATATGGAGACAGTCTTTCTAAAGGAAAGAGCGTTGCTGGTTATGTAGTGTATGAAGTCAACAAGAACGCTAAGTATGAACTCCACTTCGCACCTAGCTTTTATGATGACATCAAAGAGAATTCTAAAAAGAATAACGATGTAGCAATCAAGGTGGATCCAAGTCAGTACGAAGATCATATTGATGAAGCGAAAGATGTAATGAAAAAATATGTCGATGCTGTTTACCTTAATGGGGAAAGTTCTGGTGGTGGAACGAACCTAAGCACATCTGATAACAAGGCTCAAATCGTATCCCTTGCTGATGATAAAAAATCTTCTGATGGTGATGCTGAATTTACAAACGATGTGAAGGCTGATAAAGAAGAGTTTATCAAGAAATTTACAGAGTCATTCGGAAAAGGTTTCTATAACTACAAACCTTCTGATTCAGAACTTAGAACATTCGCAGATGCTTATATCAAAGCAAACTCTAAACGAGCAAAAATTGATTACAAAGTTAAAACATACTTGCCTGATTACGCTGTTATCTATGTAAGACCTGAAACGATTGACTTGGACAACTTGAATGTCTATGAATTGAGCAGTAAATTCTATGACGAAAACAAAGGTAAGTACAGCAGCTACTCAGAGGCTATGAAAGCCGGTGAGAAGTACATCTTAGAAAACGCACCAAGCCAATTTGAATCTACTCCTCTAGATACTAGTGATAGTATGAGAAAAGAGGGATATGAAATCAAAATGACGAAGAAAGATGGTAAATGGACCATTGATACCTCTTCTAAGAATTACGACTTAAACGATATGGCTCGCACATTCCGTGGAGGCATTGGATATTAAGCTAAAAAGTTCGAGTGTTAACTCGAACTTTTTTCATTGCAATTGTGCAAAAGAGAAAAAGATAGTAAAATAGAGATATGATTATTTTACAAGCTAATAAAATTGAACGATCTTTTGCTGGTGAGGTTCTTTTTGATAATATTAATCTGCAGGTAGATGAACGAGACCGAATTGCTCTTGTTGGGAAAAATGGGGCAGGTAAGTCTACTCTTTTGAAGATTTTGGTTGGGGAAGAGGAGCCGACCAGTGGAGAAATCAATAAGAAAAAAGATGTTTCTCTGTCTTACCTGGCCCAAGATAGCCGTTTTGAGTCTGAAAATACCATTTACGATGAAATGCTTCACGTCTTTGATGACTTGCGTCGGAATGAGAAGCAACTTCGTCAGATGGAACTGGAGATGGGTGAAAAGTCTGGTGAAGATCTGGATAAACTGATGGCGGATTATGATCGTTTGTCTGAGAATTTCCGTCAGGCTGGTGGCTTCACCTACGAAGCTGATATCCATGCTATCTTAAATGGATTCAAGTTTGACGAGTCTATGTGGCAGATGAAAATTGACGAGCTTTCTGGTGGCCAAAATACTCGTCTAGCACTTGCCAAAATGCTCCTTGAAAAGCCCAATCTCTTGGTCTTGGACGAGCCAACCAACCACTTGGATATCGAAACCATTGCCTGGTTGGAAAATTACCTAGTAAATTATAGTGGTGCACTCATTATTGTCAGTCACGACCGTTACTTTTTGGATAAGGTTGCGACGGTTACACTCGATTTGACTAAGCATTCCTTAGATCGTTATGTAGGTAATTACTCTCGCTTTGTTGAGTTAAAGGAGCAAAAGCTAGCTACTGAGGCAAAAAACTATGAAAAGCAACAGAAGGAAATCGCGGCTCTAGAAGACTTTGTCAATCGCAATCTAGTCCGAGCTTCAACGACCAAACGTGCCCAATCTCGTCGGAAACAATTGGAAAAAATGGAGCGTTTGGACAAACCTGAAACTAGTAAGAAATCAGCCAATATGACCTTCCAGTCTGAAAAAACATCAGGTAATATCGTTTTAACCGTTGAAAATGCAGCTATTGGCTATGATGGGGAAATACTTTCAGAGCCAATCAACCTCGACCTCCGTAAGATGAACGCTGTTGCGATTGTCGGACCAAATGGTATTGGCAAATCAACCTTTATCAAGTCAATAGTAGACCAGATCCCTCTTATTAAGGGAGAGAAGCGTTTTGGCGCTAATGTGGAGGTTGGTTACTATGACCAGACTCAAAGCAAGTTAACACCTAGTAATAGTGTTCTGGATGAACTCTGGAATGATTTTAAACTGACTCCAGAAGTTGAGATCCGCAACCGCCTTGGTGCCTTCCTTTTCACAGGAGATGATGTTAAAAAGTCAGTCGGAATGCTGTCTGGTGGTGAACGAGCTCGTCTGTTGCTTGCCAAACTTTCAATGGAAAACAACAATTTCTTGATTTTGGACGAGCCGACCAACCACTTGGATATTGATAGCAAGGAAGTGTTAGAAAATGCTCTGATTGATTTTGATGGAACCCTTCTTTTTGTCAGCCACGACCGTTACTTTATCAATCGTGTAGCCACTCATGTACTGGAATTGTCTGAGAGTGGTTCAACCCTCTACCTTGGAGATTACGACTACTATGTTGATAAAAAGGCTAAAATGGAAGTCAGCCAAATAGAGGAAGCTTCAACTAGCAATCAATCAAAAGAAACAAGTCCAGCTAATGACTATCAGGCCCAGAAGGAAAGTCAGAAAGAAGCCCGTAAGCTCATGCGTCAAATAGAGAGTTTAGAGGCTGAAATCGAAGAGTTAGAAACTCAAAGCCAAGCCATTTCTGAAAAAATGCTGGAAACCAACGATGCTGAAAAGCTCATGGAATTGCAAGCTGAACTGGACAAAATTAGCCATCGTCAAGAAGAGGCTATGCTTGAGTGGGAAGAATTGTCGGAGCAGGTGTAAAGATGAAACATCTAGGAAAGGTATTTCGTGAATTTCGAACAAGTGGGAAGTACTCCTTGAAAGAGGCGGCAGGTGAATCATGTTCAACCTCTCAGTTATCTCGCTTCGAGCTTGGGGAGTCTGATCTAGCAGTTTCCCGTTTCTTTGAGATTTTGGATAATATTCATGTGACTATTGAAAATTTCATGGACAAGGCTAGGGATTTTCAAAATCATGAACATGTTGCCTTGATGGCACAGATTATTCCGCTTTACTATTCAAATGATATTGCAGGTTTTCAAAAGCTTCAAAAGGAACAACTTGAGAAAGCAAAGAGTTCGACCAATCCCCTCTATTTTGAGCTGAATTGGATTTTGTTACAGGGGCTGATTTGTCAAAGAGATGCTCATTACAGGATGAGGCAGAGTGATTTGGAAAAGGTAGCAGATTATCTTTTTCAAACAGAAGAATGGACTATGTATGAGTTGATTCTTTTCGGTAATCTCTATACTTTCTACAATGTGGACTATGTAGCTCGGATTGGCAGAGAAGTCATGGAGCGGGAAGACTACTACAAGGAAATTGGTCGGCATCGAAAACTTGTTTTGATTTTAGCTCTTAACTGTTACCAGCATTGTTTGGAGAACCGTTCTTTTGCGGATGCGGACTATTTTGAGGGCTATGTAGAGAAGTTGATTGGAAATGGTATCAAGCTTTATGAGCGTAATATCTTCCATTATCTCAAAGGTTTTGCCCTCTACCAGAGAGACTTGAAAGAAGAGGGTTGTAGTCAGATGCAAGAGGCTATGCATATTTTTGATGTGCTTGGACTTCCAGAGCAAGTGGCTTACTATCAGGAACATTATGAAAAATTTGTAAATCCTTAAATTTCCCAAATAAGGGAAAAATAAAGAGACTCCTTTCAGTTTTGATACAATAGTTTCAAAATTTGAGAGGGGTTTTTTATATGAATCGACATGCAATCCAGTTGATTAGTCGTGGTGCTATTAATAAAATAGGAAATATGCTCTATGATTATGGAAACAGTGTTTGGTTGGCATCAATGGGAACGATAGGGCAGACTGTTCTTGGGATTTATCAAATTTCTGAACTCGTCACATCGATTCTGGTCAATCCCTTTGGCGGAGTGATTTCAGACCGCTTTTCGCGTCGCAAAATTTTGATGACGACAGACTTGATTTGTGGCATTCTTTGCTTAGCTATTTCTTTCATCAGAAATGATAGCTTGATGATTGCTGCTCTGATCTTCGCAAATATTGTTCAGGCGGTTGCCTTTGCATTTTCTCGTACAGCCAACAAAGCCATTATAACTGAGGTTGTAGAGAAAGACGAGATTGTGACCTATAATGCTCGCTTAGAGCTCGTTTTGCAGGTTGTAGGTGTTAGTTCCCCTGTACTTTCTTTTCTCGTTTTACAATTTGCCAGTCTCCATATGACACTCGTTTTAGATGCTATTAGTTTTTTCATTGCATTTACCTTAGTAGCTTTCCTCCCAAAAAAAGAGATTCAGGAACAAGAGAAAAAGACTTTCAGCTGGAAAAATATTTTTTCTGATATGAAAGAAGGAATTCGCTATATCTGGCACCAGCAAGAAATCTTTTTCCTTTTGGTAGTTGCTTCCAGTGTTAATTTCTTTTTTGCAGCTTTTGAATTTCTCCTCCCTTTTTCAAATCGACTATACGGGGTAGAAGGAGCTTATGCAACTATTTTGACTATGGGCGCTATTGGTTCGATTATCGGAGCTCTTCTAGCTAGCAAAATAAAGGCAGGTGTTTATAATCTTTTGATTCTATTGGCCTTGACTGGAGTTGGAGTCTTTATGATGGGGTTACCACTGCCAACTTTTCTTTCCTTTTCTGGAAATTTAGTTTGTGAACTGTTTATGACGATTTTTAATATTCACTTTTTTACTCAGGTTCAAACCAAGGTTGAGGGAGAATACTTGGGGAGAGTCCTAAGCACAATTTTTACCTTAGCCATCCTATTTATGCCGATTGCAAAAGGCTTTATGACGGTGCTACAAAGTGTCCATCTCTCTTCTTTTCTGATAATTGGAAGTGGGGTTGTCATCCTGTCTTGTTTCTCCCTCATTTACGTGCGAAGTTATTTTAAAAAAGAGTTATAATTTCTTTTTTTTAGAAAATATTTCACTACGAATCATTTTTCAGTCCTTCTCTATTGTGAGGAGGGCTTGCTTTGTGGTAAAATGGGATTATGAATGAAAGAATGAATGAGTTAGTTGCCCTACTTAACCGCTATGCGATTGAGTACTATACGAGTGACAATCCCTCGGTTTCAGATAGTGAGTATGATCGCCTCTACCGAGAGTTGGTCGAATTGGAAGCCGCCTATCCAGATCAAGTTTTAGCGGACAGTCCGACCCATCGTGTTGGTGGTAAGGTTTTAGATGGTTTTGAAAAATACAGTCATCAGTATCCTCTATACAGTTTGCAGGATGCTTTTTCACGTGAAGAGTTAGAAGCTTTTGATGCGCGTGTTCGAAAGGAATTACCCCAACCGACCTATATTTGTGAGCTGAAAATCGATGGTTTGTCTATTTCGCTTACGTATGAAAAGGGAATTTTGGTAGTCGGTGCGACACGTGGGGATGGTTCTGTTGGTGAAAATATCACAGAGAACCTCAAGCGTGTCAAGGACATTCCTTTGACCTTGCCAGAAGAACTTGATATCACTGTTCGTGGAGAGTGTTACATGCCACGCGCTTCATTTGACCAGGTCAACCAAGCTCGCCAAGAAAATGGAGAGCCTGAATTTGCTAATCCTCGTAACGCAGCTGCAGGAACCCTCCGTCAGCTGGATACAGCAGTAGTGGCCAAACGCAATCTTGCGACTTTCCTCTATCAAGAAGCCAGCCCTTCTACTCGTGATAGTCAAGAAAAAGTCTTGGAGCATCTTGAACAGCTTGGTTTTGTAGTTAATCCTAAACGAATATTGGCTGAAAGCATGGATGAGATATGGGATTTCATCCAAGAAGTAGGACAAGAACGGGAGAAACTGCCTTATGACATTGATGGAGTGGTCATCAAAGTCAACGACCTAGCAGGTCAAGAAGAACTCGGCTTTACTGTTAAAGCGCCCAAGTGGGCAGTCGCCTATAAATTTCCTGCTGAAGAAAAAGAAGCCCAGCTCCTTTCAGTTGACTGGACAGTAGGTCGTACGGGTGTTGTGACCCCGACTGCCAATCTAACACCTGTTCAGCTTGCTGGCACAACTGTAAGCCGTGCAACCCTTCATAACGTAGATTATATCGCTGAAAAGGATATCCGAAAAGACGATACGGTTATCGTTTATAAGGCTGGAGATATCATCCCTGCTGTTTTGCGTGTGGTAGAGTCCAAGCGTGTTTCTGAAGAAAAACTAGATATTCCGACTAATTGTCCAAGCTGTGTTAGCCAGTTGCTTCACTTTGAAGATGAAGTAGCTCTTCGTTGTATCAATCCTCGCTGTCCAGCTCAAATCATGGAAGGTCTGATTCACTTTGCCTCTCGAGATGCCATGAATATTACAGGACTTGGTCCATCTATCGTTGAAAAACTTTTTGCTGCCAATTTAGTCAAGGATGTGGCGGATATTTATCGTTTGAAAGAAGACGATTTCCTTCTTTTAGAGGGTGTCAAGGAAAAGTCTGCTTCTAAACTGTATCAGGCCATTCAAGCATCCAAGGAAAACTCTGCTGAAAAGCTCTTGTTTGGTCTTGGAATTCGCCATGTCGGAAGCAAGGCTAGCCAACTCTTGCTCCAACATTTCCACTCTATTGAAAATCTAGCCCAAGCTGACCCTGAGGAAGTAGCAAGTATCGAGAGCTTGGGTAGTGTGATTGCGCAAAGTCTTCAGACTTATTTTGCTACAGAAGGATCGAAGATTCTCTTAGACGAGTTGAAAGAAGCTGGAGTTAATCTGGACTACAAAGGACAGACAGTAGTGGCAGATGCGGCCTTGTCAGGTTTGACCGTTGTACTCACGGGGAAATTGGAACGTCTCACACGTTCTGAAGCCAAAAATAAACTCGAAAGTCTGGGTGCCAAAGTCACAGGCAGTGTTTCCAAGAAAACGAATCTTGTCGTAGCAGGAGCAGATGCAGGAAGCAAGCTCCAAAAAGCACAAGAACTTGGTATCGAAGTTCGAGATGAGGCCTGGCTAGAAAGTTTGTAAAGAATAGTTGAAAACTAGATGTTAGATAGTCTGGAACTATCTCTCCTGATGTGTTTTTATATCTATTAAAACTATTCTCTATAGTGCTGAAATTCCCGTTAAATTCTTCAGCATGACTTAAAAATTAAAATTAGGACTTAGGAAAAGAAATGTATAGATACCCTGTAGTCATCCATTTTCACCGAAAAAATGGGGATTATGCCGCTTGTTCATTCAGTAGAAAACAGGCAGATGTTAAAGAAAATTTGTATTATGAAAATGACTATTTTGGAGCAAAATTCTCCTTTACAGTTACAAGTGCAGAAAGGCTCGATACTCTGACCTTTTCTGTCGGAATAGATGGAAAGACAAAAGATTATCTCCTACGTTTTAACTATTATCCACTGTTGACTGAGGTTTGGATTTTGGATGGTGATGAGACGGTTTATTATTCTGAAAATCCAGCCATTGCAAGTCCTTGCTATAAAGATAGAAACCCGTTTGCTTTTGATAAAGCTTTTCACAGTGAAAGTTTTGATCACCATTGGGGATACCAAGGAGAGTTGGGTTATAGTATCTCAGACTACCAGACAAGCTTTAAACTCTGGGCTCCAACAGCTACAGCAGTCCAAGTGGTCGTTTATGAAAATACAAGTAACGACGCGCCGATTTGGAAAACCTTTAACCTTGAGCGTGGGAATAGCTATTCATACAGCCATAAGTACAATACCATTGGTGTTTGGAGTGTAGACCTGGATGAAAATCTTGCAGGTAAAGCTTATCAGTATCAGATTGAGTTTCCACACCACCAGACTTTGACACGAGACCCCTACACTATCGCTACAAGTCCTGATGGAAAACGTTCCGTAATTCTCTCTCAGCAAGATAGACAAGTAGAAGGATTTAAAGTCAAACATGGGACAGATGCTCCTTGGCGTTTGGAAAACCCATGTAAAGCCGTTATCTGTGAGATGCACATTCGTGATTTTACAAAATCGCCGACATCTGGAGTTCCAGAAAACCTTCGAGGAACCTTCCTTGGGGCTGCCCAGACTGGAACGGTTAACCAGTATGGTCAAGCAACAGCATTTGACTATATCAAAGAACTCGGCTGTAATTATGTTCAGCTTCAACCAATCTTTGATCGCCATAAGGAATATGATGAGGATGGAAATGTAACCTATAACTGGGGCTATGATCCTCAAAACTACAATGCACCAGAACCAAGTTTCTCTAGCAATCCAGATGATCCTGGACAGGTTATTCGAGACCTCAAGACCATGATTCAGGCATATCATGATGCGGGAATCGGTGTCATTATGGATGTCGTTTACAACCATACCTTTTCAACGGTCGATGCACCTTTCCAAACAACTGTTCCTGATTATTACTATCGTATGAATCCAGATGGAACCTTCCAAAACGGCACAGGTGTTGGAAATGAAACCGCAAGTGAACACGAAATGTACCGCAAGTATATGATTGACTCACTCCTTTATTGGGTGAAAGAATACAATATTGACGGTTTCCGTTTCGACTTGATGGGAATTCACGATGTCAAAACCATGCAGGCGATTCGTTGGGCACTTGATGAGGTTGATCCCCGCATTATCACCTATGGAGAAGGTTGGGATATGGGGACAGGTCTTGCACCTTATGACAAGGCCAAGAAGGACAATGCCTACCAGATGCCAAATATTGGATTCTTCAATGATGATCAGCGTGATGCCATCAAAGGAGGAGAAGTTTATGGCACAATCAAGGCAGGATTTGTTAGTGGTGCTGCTACAGAACCGATTGTAGCCAAAGCTATTCTTGGTAGCCGAGAGTTGGGTTCATATCTTAGTCCAAACCAAGTTCTTAACTATGTGGAAGCCCATGATAATTACAACTTGCATGATTTGTTAGTAACCCTTCATCCAGATCACAGTTCAGATAAGATTATGCGTCAGGTCGAAACAGCAACAGCCATGAGCATTCTTATGCAAGGGATGTCCTTTATAGAGCTGGGGCAAGAATTTGGCCGTACCAAACTCCTTGCTACTGGAGAAAATGGCGAGCTGACTGCGGCAGATAGAGAACGAGCCATGAACAGCTACAATGCTCCAGATAGTGTCAACCAGGTCAACTGGGATTTAATCAATGAGAGACAAGAGAGCATTGACTTTATTCGCCAGATTATTCGCCTAAAAACACAAACGCGTGCTTTCTCCTACCCTACATACGAAGAAGTTTATCGTCATGTCTTCGTCCATACAGCTGCTGAAAATAGTGGGTGGATTGTTTACGAGATTCATGGTGAATCAGAGCACTTATTGGTGGTATTCAATGCTAAAGGAACTTCCTTCTATTTTGAAAATGCAGGAAATCTTGAAATGCTGGTGTCCAATAGTCGTTCTAAAGAGTCTAATGTGATTGATGATATCAGCGTTGCAGTCTTGAAGGTACTTTCATAGTAAATGCTACAAAAAGGTTTAGTTAAAACTAGACCTTTTTTGATTTTTATTGAAAAACCAATATCTAATAGGAATAAATTTCAAATAATTTGAAGAATCAAGTTTGTGAAAAAAATATCAATATTTTCCAAAAAGGGGTTGTAATTTTCTGAAAATTTGATAAAATAAGTTTTAATCATTTTCAGGAGGAAGAGAATTTGACAAATTATCAGAATTTAGTGAATGGAAAATGGAAATCATCGGAGAATGAAATTGCCATCTATTCTCCCATCAATCAAGAAAAGCTGGGTACAGTACCTGCTATGAGTCAGGTTGAAGTAGATGAGGCTATGAAAGCAGCGCGTGCAGCTCTCCCAGCATGGCGTGATTTAGCACCCGTTGAGCGTGCAGCTTATTTGCATAAGACAGCAGACATTTTGGAACGTGATAAAGAAAAAATTGGTACCATTCTTGCCAAAGAGGTTGCAAAAGGAATTAAAGCAGCCATTGGAGAAGTAGTACGTACAGCAGAATTGATTCGTTTTGCTGCCGAGGAAGGTCTCCGTATCACTGGACAAGCAATGGAAGGTGGCGGTTTTGAAGCTGCAAGTAAAAATAAACTAGCCGTTGTTCGTCGTGAGCCAGTTGGAGTGGTGTTAGCTATCGCGCCATTTAACTACCCAGTAAACCTTTCTGGATCTAAGATTGCTCCGGCATTGATTGCCGGAAATGTCGTTATGTTTAAACCACCAACACAAGGATCTATTTCTGGTCTCTTGTTGGCTAAAGCATTTGACGAAGCCGGAATCCCAGCAGGTGTCTTTAACACCATCACTGGACGTGGTTCTGAAATCGGAGACTACATCATCGAACACAAGGAAGTGAACTTCATTAACTTTACAGGTTCAACACCGATTGGGGAGCGTATTGGTCGTTTAGCTGGTATGCGCCCAATTATGCTGGAGCTTGGTGGAAAAGATGCAGCAATTGTCTTAGAAGATGCAGATTTAGAAAATGCAGCTAAGCAGATCGTAGGTGGTGCCTTTAGCTACTCTGGTCAGCGTTGTACCGCTATCAAACGTGTTTTGGTTGTGGAAAGCGTAGCAGACAGATTGGCTGAATTGCTCCAAGCTGAAGTTACTAAGCTAACAGTCGGTGATCCATTTGACAATGCAGATATCACACCTGTTATTGATAATGCTTCAGCTGATTTCATCTGGGGATTGATTGAAGATGCTCAGGAAAAAGGAGCCAAAGCGCTCAGCCCAATCAAACGTGAGAACAATCTCATTTGGCCAGGACTTTTTGATTATGTCACAAGAGATATGAAATTAGCCTGGGAAGAACCATTTGGACCAGTTCTCCCGATTATTCGAGTTGCAGATGCCAACGAAGCGCTAGAAATTGCTAATGAATCAGAATTCGGTCTTCAATCTTCAGTCTTTACAAATGACTTTAAGAAGGCATTTGAAATTGCTGAAAAACTTGAAGTGGGTACCGTTCATATTAATAATAAAACACAACGTGGACCAGATAATTTCCCATTCCTTGGTGTAAAAGGTTCTGGTGCAGGAGTGCAAGGAATTAAATATAGTATCGAAGCGATGACAAATGTCAAATCCATTGTTTTTGATGTGAGATAATTTATAAAATCAGGAAAATAACTTCCTGATTTTATTTTTTTCAAAATAATACAGTAAAAAATTGATAAAAAACGAATATTCTGGTATTATAATAAAAAAATATATGGAAATTGTTTCGTGTTCTATTTTCTGGATATCTTTTTTAAAATGCTAGGTAATTTTTTGAAGGCTTTCATAAAAAAATATGATTTCCTTCGTAAATTACTTGAAAGTTATCTTAAAAGAGTGTATAATAGAATTATAGAAAACGCTTACAAAAGAAAGGGGATTGAATGAATAATCAAGAAGCATTAAGAACCTTTACTACAGGTGAGAACTTTCACCTCCAGCATTATTTAGGAGCGCATAGAGAGGAGAAAAATGGAGAAATAGGCTATACCTTTAGGGTTTGGGCCCCGAATGCACAAGCAGTTCATCTAGTTGGTGATTTTACTAATTGGGTTGAGAATCAGATTCCCATGGTTCGTAATGAAGCAGGTGTTTGGGAAGTCTTTACGAGTCAAGCTCAGGAAGGTCAGATTTATAAATATCATATCACGCGTGCAAATGGTCACCAGATTATGAAGATTGATCCTTTGGCAGTTTATTTTGAAGCTAGACCGGGTACAGGAGCTGTTTTGACCAATATCCGTGAAAAGAAATGGAAAGATGGACTTTGGCTAGCACGTCGCAAACGTTTGGGATTTTTCGAGAGACCAGTTAATATATACGAGGCTCATGCAGGGTCTTGGAAGAGAAATCCAGATGGTAGTCCCTATACGTTTTCGCAACTGAAAGACGAGTTGATTCCATACTTAGTTGAGATGAACTATACACATATTGAGTTCATGCCTTTAATGGCTCACCCACTTGGATTGAGCTGGGGCTATCAACTTATGGGTTACTTTGCTTTTGAACATTCCTATGGCACACCTGAGGAATTCCAAGATTTCGTTGAAGAGTGTCATATAAATAACATTGGTGTTATTGTAGACTGGGTTCCAGGTCATTTCACCATTAATGATGATGCCTTGGCATATTATGACGGTACACCAACTTTTGAATACCAAGATCACAACAAGGCTCATAACTATGGTTGGGGTGCTCTGAATTTTGACCTCGGGAAAAATGAGGTCCAGTCTTTCCTGATTTCAAGTATTAAATTTTGGATTGATTTTTACCACTTAGATGGTATTCGGGTCGATGCAGTGAGCAATATGCTGTATCTAGATTATGATAATGCTCCTTGGACTCCAAATAAGGACGGCGGAAATCTTAACTACGAGGGTTATTATTTCCTTCAACGGTTGAACACAGTGATTAAGTTAGCTCATCCAGATATCATGATGATTGCAGAAGAAAGTTCATCAGCAACAAAGATTACTGGTATGAAAGAAATGGGCGGCCTTGGATTTGACTATAAATGGAATATGGGCTGGATGAACGACATTCTCCGTTTCTACGAGGAAGATCCGATTTATCGCAAGTATGACTTTAATCTTGTGACTTTCAGCTTTATGTATGTTTTCAATGAAAACTATCTCCTGCCTTTCTCACATGATGAAGTAGTTCATGGCAAAAAGAGTATGATGCATAAGATGTGGGGAGATCGCTACAATCAGTTCGCTGGTCTGCGCAACCTCTACACCTATCAAATTTGTCATCCAGGCAAGAAACTCTTGTTCATGGGTAGTGAGTACGGACAATTCCTCGAGTGGAAGTCTGAAGAGCAGTTAGAATGGTCTAATCTAGAAGATCCGATGAATGCCAAGATGAAGCATTTCACTTCACAACTGAATCAATTCTATAAAGAGCATCGTTGTCTTTGGGAAATTGATACTAGTTATGATGGTATAGAGATTATCGATGCTGATAATAGAGATCAGAGTGTCCTTTCCTTTATTCGTAAGGGCAAGAAGGACGAAATGTTAGTCTGTGTCTTTAATATGGCACCAGTTGAACGTAAGGACTTTACGATTGGTTTACCTGTTGCAGGTATTTACGAAGAAGTTTGGAATACAGAATTAGAAGAATGGGGAGGTGTGTGGAAAGAGCACAATCAAACAGTTCAGACTCAAGAAGGCTTATGGAAAGATTATGAGCAGACTTTGACCTTTACCTTGCCTGCTATGGGAGCAGGCATCTGGAAGATCAAGCGTCGTTTGAAACCGGCTAAGAAAAAAGAATAATGGGCTGTTGATTACAATTTTTTAGTTTTTAAAAACGGATGTACTTGTATTGGACTTGAAACACAAGAGAAATGGATTTCCTATTATTTTTATAAAAAGTTTGACTTCCGACCTTCTTTCGATTTTAACGTTCACATGTCTTTATAAAGGAGTAGAAAATGAAGAATGAAATGCTAGCTTTGATCCTTGCGGGTGGGCAAGGAACACGTCTCGGAAAACTCACTCAAAGCATTGCCAAACCGGCAGTGCAATTCGGTGGGCGCTACCGTATCATTGACTTTGCTCTTTCCAACTGTGCAAACTCTGGAATCCATAATGTTGGTGTGATTACGCAGTACCAACCTCTCGCTTTGAACAACCATATCGGAAATGGTTCGAGCTGGGGATTGGATGGTATCAATTCAGGCGTTTCTATTTTACAACCTTATTCAGCCAGCGAAGGAAACCGTTGGTTTGAAGGGACTAGTCACGCTATCTACCAAAACATTGACTACATCGACAGTGTTAATCCTGAGTATGTTTTGATTCTTTCTGGTGACCACATCTACAAGATGGACTACGACGATATGCTTCAGTCCCATAAGGATAACAATGCCAGTTTGACAGTAGCTGTCCTAGACGTACCTCTCAAAGAAGCTAGCCGTTTCGGTATCATGAATACAGATGCCAATAACCGTATTGTTGAATTCGAAGAAAAACCTGCGCAACCTAAGTCTACAAAGGCTTCTATGGGAATCTATATTTTCGACTGGAAACGACTTCGCAATATGCTTGTTGCTGCTGAAAAGAGCAATGTGGATATGTCTGATTTTGGTAAGAACGTTATCCCTAACTATCTCGAGTCTGGTGAAAGTGTCTATGCTTATGAATTTAATGGCTACTGGAAAGACGTTGGTACGATTGAGTCACTTTGGGAAGCTAATATGGAGTACATTTCGCCAGAAAACGCCTTGGATAGCCGCAATCGTCAGTGGAAAATTTACTCAAGAAACTTGATTTCACCACCAAACTACTTTGGTGCGCATGCACATGTTGAGGATTCATTGGTCGTAGATGGATGTTTTGTAGATGGAACCGTAAAACGTTCGATTCTTTCAACAGAAGCACAAGTACGTGAAGGTGCTGAGGTCGTTGATTCTGTCATCATGAGCGGGGCTATTATTGGCCATGGAGCAAAGATTACTCGTGCTATTATTGGTGAGGGTGCCATTATTGCAGACGGCGTAGAAATTGACGGAACGGATGAAGTACAAGTAGTAGGATACAATGAAGTAGTGGGGGTAGCAACAGATGAAGATTGATAAATATTCAGCCATTTTAGGAAACACAGTTGGTTTTCATGATATGTCAACGTTAACAGAACACCGTCCGGTAGCTAGCTTGCCTTTCGGTGGGAAATACCGTTTGATTGACTTCCCCCTTTCCAGTCTTGCAAATGCAGGTGTTCGTAGTATCTTTGGTATTTTCCAACAAGATAATATCAGCTCAGTTTTTGACCATATTCGTTCAGGTCGTGAGTGGGGCTTGTCAACCCTTCTAAGTCACTACTATCTAGGAATTTACAATACTCGTGTTGAAAGCAGTACAGTTGGAAAAGAGTATTACCAACAGCTTCTTACCTATTTGAGACGTTCAGGTTCAAACCAAACCGTTTCGATTAACTGCGATGTGCTGGTGAATATTGACTTGAATCAAGTCTTCCACCTACACAATACAACGAATGGTCCGATCACAGTTGTATATAAGAAACTTCCAAAGAAAGACATTTCTGATGTGAATGCTATCTTGGAAATTGATGAAACTGACCATGTTCGTTCACACAAACTCTTTGATAATAAATCTACAGATGAACTCTTCAACATGTCTACAGATATCTTTGTTGTGGATACTCCTTGGTTGATTGAACGACTTGAAGAAGAAGCTCAGAAGGAATATCCTGAAAAGTTGCGCTATGTCCTTCGCGATTTAGCTGTAAAAGAAGGAGCTTTTGCTTACGAATACACAGGCTACTTAGCAAACATTCATTCTGTTCAGTCCTATTATCAAGCAAACATCGATATGCTTGAATCTAAAAAGTTCTACTCACTCTTCTCACCAAATCAAAAAATTTATACCAAAGTTAAGAATGAAGAACCAACCTACTATGCGAATACTTCAAAAGTAAGTACTTCTCAGTTTGCTTCTGGTAGTATCATTGAGGGTGAAGTAGTTCAGTCAGTCCTATCTCGTAACATTTATGTTCACAAAGATAGTGTTGTGAAGAACAGCGTTCTGTTCCCTCGTGTTGTGATTGGTCAAGGTGCCCAAGTTGAATATGCTATCTTGGACAAGGGAGTTGAGGTTGCGGACGGTGTTGTCATTCGAGGCACAGCAGAACATCCAGTTGTAGTGAAGAAGGGTGAAACAGTAACAGAGGACATTTATTCATGAAAATTTTATTTGTAGCGGCAGAAGGAGCACCCTTTTCAAAAACAGGTGGTTTGGGCGATGTTATTGGCGCACTTCCCAAATCACTTGTAAAAGCGGGGCACGAAGTTGCAGTTTTCTTGCCTTATTATGATATGGTAGAAGCTAAGTTTGGAGACCAGATTGAGGATGTTCTCCACTTTGAAGTTAGTGTGGGATGGCGTAGACAGTACTGTGGCATTAAGAAAACGGTCTTGAATGGGGTTACTTTCTACTTCATTGATAATCAGTATTATTTCTTCCGTGGTCATGTGTACGGTGATTTTGACGATGGTGAGCGCTTTGCCTTTTTCCAACTGGCTGCTCTTGAAGCTATGGAACGCATCGGCTTTATCCCTGACCTTCTACATGTTCATGATTACCACACAGCCATGATTCCCTTCTTGTTAAAAGAAAAGTACCATTGGATTCAGGCATATCAAGGAATCAGAACCGTTTTAACTATTCATAATTTGGAATTCCAAGGTCAATTTTCTGAAGGAATGCTGTGGGATTTGTTCGGTGTGGGCTTTGAACGCTATGCTGATGGCACCCTTCGCTGGAATGATTGTCTCAACTGGATGAAATCAGGTATTCTCTACGCGGATCGTGTCTCAACCGTTTCCCCTAGCTATGCGCACGAGATTATGACCAGTCAGTTCGGCTGCGGTTTGGATCAGATTCTTCGCATGGAGTCAGGTAAGGTTTCAGGGATTGTTAATGGTATTGACGCAGATCTTTATAATCCTCAAACAGACCCACTTTTAGACTATCATTTTGATAAGGAAGATTTGTCTGGAAAGGCGCAAAATAAGGCAAAATTGCAAGAAAGAGTTGGGTTGCCTGTGAGAGCAGATGTTCCTCTAGTTGGGATTGTCTCTCGTTTGACCCGCCAAAAAGGTTTTGATGTCGTTGTAGAAAGCTTGCATCGTTTCTTACAGGAGGACGTTCAAATAGTCCTTTTAGGAACAGGTGACCCGGCTTTTGAACATTCCTTCTCATGGTTTGCTCAAGTCTATCCTGACAAGCTATCAGCAAATATCACTTTTGACGTCAAACTTGCTCAAGAAATCTACGCAGCTTGTGACCTCTTCCTCATGCCAAGTCGTTTTGAACCATGTGGCTTGTCTCAAATGATGGCGATGCGCTATGGAACTCTACCATTGGTTCATGAGGTTGGTGGACTAAGAGATACAGTTCAATCCTTCAATCCAATCGAAGGAACTGGAACTGGATTTAGCTTTGACAATTTAACACCATACTGGCTTAACTGGAGTTTCCAAACAGCCTTGGATGTTTATAAGTACCAGCCGGACGTTTGGAGAAATCTACAAAAACAAGCTATGGAATGCGATTTCTCATGGGATACAGCCTGCAAATCTTACATGGACTTGTACCATAGTTTAGTCAACTAATAGATAAAATCGTATGATTCTTTCATACGATTTTTGGGCTGTTTAGAAAGGAAAGCTTATGTCTCAAGAAAAAGGCTTGTGTGTCATGGACGTTGACGGCACCCTGATAGCAGAAGAGGTGATTGATCTTTTAGGAAAAGAAGCAGGTTGCGAAGAAGAAATATCGCAGATTACAAGCCAGGCAATGCGAGGCGAACTGGACTTTGAAACAAGCTTACGAGGGAGAGTGGCTTTGTTAGAAGGTCTTCCGATTTCAGTCTTTGATACTGTCTTCAAATCCATTCATCTGTCTAAGAATGCTCAAGAATTTATCTCCATACTTCAAAAGAAGGGTATTCTAGTTGGTCTAGTGTCTGGTGGATTTGCACCAATAGTTGAGAGATTAGCAAAATCCCTTGGTATCTCCTATTTCTCTGCCAACCAGTTGGAAGTCAAAGACGGTTTTTTAACAGGAAAATCAGTTGGTGAAATTGTGACAGGTCAAGTAAAAAAAGCTACTCTTGAGAGATGGAGAAAGGAATTAGAACTGCCCAAAGAAAGAACGATTGCCATCGGTGATGGTGCTAACGACCTCTTGATGTTAAAGACAGCAGGATGTAGTATTGCATTTTGTGCCAAAGAGGTCGTAAAAACAGAGATAGCTTGTCATGTAGATACGAGGGATTTTTTGGAAGTTCTACCTTTGATTGATTTCTTAGAATGAGAGGGAACTATGAAAATTGTAATTGCACCCGATTCTTTTAAAGAAAGTTTGACGGCAGAAGAGGTCGCTCAAGCTATAAAAAGAGGATTCCAAAAATCGATAGCAGATGTAGAATGTCTGCTTTGCCCTGTAGGCGATGGTGGGGAAGGAACCGTAGACGCTATTCGACATTCTCTTGACCTAGAAGAAAAATGGCAAGAGTTGACTGGACCTTTTGGCCAAAAAGAATCAATGCGCTACTTTTATAAAGATCAAATAGCGCTCTTTGAAGTTGCTGACTTGGTTGGTCTTGGAAAGATTCCGCAGGAGAAACGAAACCCTCTCCACATCCAAACTCGCGGTATCGGAGAATTGATCCGCCATCTTATTGATCAAGGTATGAAAGAAATCTACATCGGTGTAGGTGGTACGGCTAGTAATGATGGTGGAATTGGCATTGCAGCTGCTTTGGGTTATCACTTTTATGATAAGAATGGAAAAGAATTGCCAGCTTGCGGTCAGACTTTGCTTGAATTCGAGTTAGTTTCAAATAGCAAGTTGTATAGGATACCTGAAGACGTGAAAATCCGCATTTTAGCAGATGTCGTGAGCCCTCTATGTGGTCATCAAGGGGCGACCTATACATTTGGAAAACAAAAGGGCTTGGATCCTGGTTTATTTGAAAGAGTAGATCTGGCTATACAGCGGTTCTATGAAAAATTTTCACCATCAACCCTCTCTCTTAAAGGAGCAGGAGCCGGCGGTGGGATTGCGGCTGGACTCTGTGCCTTTGCTGAGGCCACTATCGTATCTGGGATTGACACTTGCTTAGATTTGATTGACTTTGACAAGAAAGTTGAAGATGCTGATTTGGTTATCGTTGGAGAAGGTAGACTGGACAGTCAAAGCCTTGCTGGGAAAGCGCCTATAGGCGTAGCAAAAAGAACCCCTAACGGAGTTCCAGTTATCGCTATTTGTGGTAGTCTTTCCGAGGATTTACCTTCCCTGCCATTCGAAAATATACAAGGAGCCTTTTCTATTTTAGAAAAAAGTGAACCTTTGGAAGACAGTCTGAAAAATGCAAGACTCTATTTGGAGCACACATCTACTAATATTGGTCGTTTATTAAATATGAGAAATCATTAACCAAACCATTTTTTCCAGATGGATTTTTTAGGTGGCTCTGCCTTTTTCTCTTCCCAGAGGCTTGAGAATGCAAGTCTAAGGTCCTTTTCGTCTACTTGAACAGGTTCATTTGTATGAATGACAAGACCGAAAGGAGAGGTGATATGATCATCTGAAACAATAGTCGCCTGACAGTTGCTTTCCTTTGCTTGTTTTAAGTAAAAGACCTGTTTGTCAAACTCGATATTTGGTGAAATCTTCACAAAAAGTGCCTCTACCTTTTCTTGAAACCCCTCTAAAATAGAGAAAAATCCATGTTCTAATTCAGGACTATTGGCAGTACTGATATCAGCGTAGCCAAGAACTCTTTCCTCGAAAGTCCCGAGATAGCGGCGTTGTTCGTCAGGGTTTAATTTCGGCCCACCATGAGCTTTTTCTAGTAGTTGTTTTGATAAATCTGTCATAAAAACAGTATATCACAAAAATCGTAAGAAAACAGACAAAAGAAAGCGATTACTTTATAAAGTTAAGGAAAATTTGCACAAAGATAACGTTTTTTCTTGAAAAACGCTTATTTTTAAGGTATCATAGAGGTGTAAAAAATTTAACTCAAAGGAGAGTAAAAAATGTCAATTATTACTGATGTTTACGCTCGCGAAGTCCTAGACTCACGCGGTAACCCAACACTTGAAGTAGAAGTTTATACTGAATCAGGTGCTTTCGGACGTGGTATGGTTCCATCAGGAGCTTCTACTGGTGAACACGAAGCAGTTGAACTTCGCGACGGTGACAAATCTCGTTACGGTGGTCTTGGTACACAAAAAGCTGTTGACAACGTAAACAACATCATTGCTGAAGCAATCATCGGCTATGATGTACGTGACCAACAAGCTATCGACCGTGCTATGATCGCACTTGACGGTACTCCTAACAAAGGTAAATTGGGTGCAAACGCAATTCTTGGTGTGTCTATCGCTGTAGCTCGTGCTGCTGCTGACTACCTTGAAATCCCACTTTACAGCTACCTTGGTGGATTCAACACTAAAGTTCTTCCAACTCCAATGATGAACATCATCAACGGTGGTTCTCACTCAGACGCTCCAATCGCTTTCCAAGAATTCATGATCGTACCTGCTGGTGCACCATCATTCAAAGAAGCTCTTCGTTGGGGTGCTGAAATCTTCCACGCTCTTAAGAAAATCCTTAAATCACGTGGTTTGGAAACTGCCGTAGGTGACGAAGGTGGATTCGCTCCTCGTTTTGAAGGAACTGAAGACGGTGTTGAAACTATCCTTGCTGCAATCGAAGCTGCTGGATATGTTCCTGGTAAAGACGTATTTATCGGATTTGACTGTGCTTCATCAGAATTCTACGATAAAGAACGTAAAGTTTACGACTACACTAAATTCGAAGGTGAAGGAGCTGCTGTACGTACTGCTGCAGAACAAATCGACTACCTTGAAGAATTGGTAAACAAATACCCAATCATCACTATCGAAGATGGTATGGACGAAAACGACTGGGACGGTTGGAAAGCTCTTACTGAACGTCTTGGTGGTAAAGTTCAATTGGTTGGTGACGACTTCTTCGTAACAAACACTTCTTATCTTGAAAAAGGTATTGCAGAAGGTGCTGCTAACTCAATCCTTATCAAAGTTAACCAAATCGGTACTCTTACTGAAACATTCGACGCTATCGAAATGGCGAAAGAAGCTGGTTACACTGCTGTTGTATCACACCGTTCAGGTGAAACTGAAGATTCAACAATCGCTGATATCGCAGTTGCAACAAACGCAGGACAAATCAAGACTGGTTCACTCTCACGTACAGACCGTATCGCTAAATACAACCAATTGCTTCGTATCGAAGACCAACTTGGTGAAGTAGCTGAATACCGTGGATTGAAATCATTCTACAACTTGAAAAAATAAAATAGTTCAGTGAACTATTTTATCCCGAACCTTGAAATTCAAAAGTTCGGCCGTTGATTTAACAACGTTTTAAGCCCCTCGGATTTTTTCCGAAGGGCTTTTTTCTGTTCAGGGAGCAAAAAGGGGGCAGTGTTTATGGTATAATAGACAAAAACACTTGTATTAGGAAGAAATTATGTCTAAAGAGATTGATATTGAGTATTACCACCAACTAGCACTGCAAAAGCAGAAGGAGCACCGCAAAGTGTTAGCTAATCTAAAGAAAAAACCTCCTAAAAACTTAGATAAGATTGCGCAGCAGATTCACCAAGAAGTCTTTGCTGAGATTGATTGTACTGCCTGTGCTAACTGTTGCAAGACTTTGGGGCCCGACTTTAAAGAAGCAGATATTACCCGTATCGCTAAGTACTTTAAGATGAAATTACCAGCCTTTGAAGCAGAGTTTTTACAGGTAGATGAAGACGGGGATAAGGTTTTCAAATCCATGCCTTGCCCCTTTCTAGGAGGAGACAATCTCTGCTCCATCTATGATGTTCGTCCCAAGGCCTGTCGTGAATTCCCCCATACAGATCGGAAAAAGATCCATCAAATCAACTATTTGACGATTAAGAATACCTTGACCTGCCCAGCAGCCTATCTCTTTGTTGAGAAATTAAAAGATAAGTTATAGATTTTACACCTTTAAATCTTGTACAAAAATTCTGGGGCGGAAGTATCTTATATCTGTTAGACTATAGTTAGAATTGAACACGGCCTAAAAGCTGTGTGAAAAAGATGAAATTTTTTCGGAGCAGGAGCCCCTCCGTCAATTTTCCAATTTTCACTTTGCTTTTAACGGTCTTAGTATCTTTTGTGAGGTGAAAAAGAATATGATGCATCAATTCAATCGAACCATGGAATATCTGGAAAGTAAGTTGGACGCAGAAGTGGATTTGCAGAAATTCCAGCAGCTATCAGGCTATTCTTATGCTCTCTTTAGCAGGCTTTTTTCCATCCTAGCAGATATGACTTTAGCAGAATACTTACGCAATCGCAGGTTGTCAGAAGCTGTGACAGACTTGCGGGAAGGCTCTGAGAAAGTCATTGACATAGCACTGAAATACGGCTATGAGTCTGCGGATGCTTTTAGTGCGGCCTTTAAGAAATTCCATGGGGCAACTCCCTCAGAAGTTCGAAATGGAAAACCTTATCGGATCTTTCCTAGACTTCAATTATCCTTAAAGATTACAGGAGGAAAGAACATGGATATCAAGATTCAAAAGAAGCCTGCATTTACCGTTGCAGGTATCCTATTGGAAGCTATTGACAATAGCAAATGCCCGTCTGCTTGGGAGAATCTCTATAACAATTACAGCTTGGAAAGCCTAGAGAGTCTAGGTAGTGGCCAATCCTTCGGCATCTGTTCGGATGTCAAAGAAGGAGAAATCATCAACTATATGGCTGCTTATGATGTGACGGATAAAGCGAAAGCAGAAGAACTAGGTCTGTCCATCAAAGATGTCCCAGCCGCTGAATATGCTATCGTACCAGTCAAAGGTCCTATACCAGCTAGCATTCACAATGCTTGGAAATATGTCTTGGAGGTCTTTTTCCCTGAAACAGGCTATCGCCACTCAGGAGCACCAGACTTTGAAGTCTATACCGAAGGTGACATGTCGTCACCAGACTATCAAATGGAACTCTGGATACCAGTGATTAAGTACTAGATCATTTTCTGACATTTTATAAAGATGCAAAACCAACTCTGTAGAAGATAGCTTTTACAGAGTTTTTCTTTCTTTGATTACACGAATTTATGAGAAGAACAAAAAAATTGATTTTACTTAAATTTAAGTATAAGGAATTTTTAAGCATTTACTTGTATACTTTTCCAATCATCAAAGAAAGAGGTGTAAATATGAACTATCTAGTTATCCCAGCTTACGAACCTGACTACAATCTCATCAAATTGATTGAAAAGATTCACTATAAGAGCGATTTTTACATCATTGTCATTGATGATGGAAGTTCGGCAGAATGCCAAGACATTTTTGCTCGAGCAGCGAATTTTGCGACGGTCCTTCGCCACCAGGGCAATCAAGGAAAAGGGCAAGCTCTGAAAACAGCCTTTGAGTACATTCAGTCTCTCAATAAGCCAGGGACTGTGGTTACAGCAGATGCAGACGGCCAGCATAGGATCTGGGACATCTTTCGTAGTTTGACCAAATCAAATGAAAATCCTAATACACTTGTCCTTGGTGTCCGTGCCTTTACTGGCAAGGTTCCCTTGCGTAGTCGCTTTGGAAATAGCTTGACTCGTATCTTGTTTAAACTGCAAACGGGTGTCGCTGTATCCGACACACAGACAGGATTACGTGCCTTTTCAACGGATATGATCCCTTTTATGTTCAAGGTAGAAGGACAACGGTATGAATACGAGATGAACATGCTCCTCGAAGCAAGTCAAGTCTACCCAATCTTAGAAGTTCCGATTGAAACGGTCTATATCAACGACAATGAGGCCTCTCACTTCCGACCTATTCGAGATGGCTTGATGATTTATAAAAATATTTTAAAGTTTGCGCTCTCGTCTTTTAGTAGTTTTATCGTAGATTATGTGGTCTACGCTCTCTCTATTCTATGCTTGAGCTTCATTCCGACTGGTTTGCGTGTTCTCCTCTCAAATGGTTTGGCACGTGTGACTAGCTCCATCTTTAACTTTTCTACCAACAAAAAATTGGTCTTTAAGAACAAGGCTAGCAGTTTTAAAACAGGATCAGGCTATTTTGGACTAGCTGTTTGTCTCTTTATCTTAGACACCATCCTGATTCGTTTCTTTAATTCGGGTCTTGGAGTTAATTTGCTGATCGCGAAGATACTTGTCGGAATCATGCTCTTTATCCTCTCTTGGACAGTTCAAACTCGCTTTATTTTCAAAGAAAGGACTTGTAGCCCATTATGAAAGTTTTAAAGAAACCCTATCTATACGCCTCGGTCTTGGGCTTGCTCCTGACAAGCTCCTTTACCTATTCGATGTTGAAGACCTTTGTACTCGCTGAAACGATTTCCACTGTATCTAATACCGGCTCAACCTCTAACACCGCAGCAGCAAGTCAGGCAGCAAAAAATGCTCAAGTGACGGATACTAGCTATTCAGATGGAAATATCAGTGTCAATCTCACTGAAAAGACTGTCAATGAAACGCAGGTCTATGTAGCTGATATAACCCTTAGTTCATCGGACTATCTGAAAACAGCTCTAGCTCAAAACTCCTATGGAACCAACGTCACAGCTAAAACCTCTGTAACAGCCACTGAAAACAATGCTATTCTAGCTGTCAACGGTGACTACTATGGAGCTAATAGTTCTGGTTATGTTATCCGTAATGGAGTTGTCTATCGTGACAGTGTCCGTGAAGACGCTAGTAATGGTGACCTTGCCATTTACAAGGACGGCTCCTTTAAAATCATCTACGAGGACCAAGTTTCAGCTGATCAGTTGGTTCAGGACGGTGTCGTCAATCTACTGGCATTTGGTCCGTCTCTAGTTGAGAATGGAGAAATATCTGTTGATACCAATACAGAAGTCGGTCAGGCCATGTCATCGAATCCTCGTACAGCTATCGGGATTATCGATGAAAATCACTACATCATCATCGTTTCGGATGGTCGTACCTCTGAAAGCAAGGGCTTGTCTCTTTACCAGATGGCAGAAGTGATGAAATCTTACGGAGTGAAGACAGCCTATAACCTTGATGGTGGTGGATCCTCAACTCTCTACTTTAACGGTCAGGTAATCAATAAACCGACTACAGGTGGAAGTAAGATATCAGAAAGGGCGGTGAGTGATATTGTCTACATCGGTTACTAAAATCAAAAACAAACGCCTCAAAAAGACACTCGTTAGCTATAGTCTTCTCACTATTTTCTTCTTTGCATTTAGCCGTATCTACGAGTCCCTTAGTTTTGGGGAGACGTCGCTTCATATGCACTATCTCTTTGCAGTTCCTCTACTAGGAGGCATCGTTCTGGCATTGTTGTTGAAAATCATGCCAAACCTAGGACGAATCAGCCTAAACTTGTGGAACTCGGCAGTTGCAGTCCTAACAACTGGAATGCTCTTTCGAGGAATTGTCAATCTATCAGGTCGTTCAACGACCCTAGATCAACCTTACTGGTATGTCGGCCTAGCCTTTGGTATTTTGGCTATCGCCTCGCTTTTCTTTCATAAGAAAAACAGTTAAAAATTAGCTTTAAAATTAAAAACTGGTTGTTGAGAGAAACAGCCAGTTTTCTTATTGAAGTTCATGACTATAGATCACAAATACCCATATTTTTTGTTTGGATTTTATGGGGCATGCGAATAGTTTTCTCGGTATAATAGTCCCATAGAAGATAAGGAGGCATGAATATGCAGATGTATTTTGGAGATGTGTCACTTTGCTATAGCTATTCATTGGCAATGGCACTGGCTAGCTATGGCTATGACTTTAAAGCAGACTTTCTAGAGGCAATCATGGTAATGGGAAATGGCGCTAGTATCGTAAAGGAAGATGACCAGCACCCTCTAGTATTCTTTGATAACGGAATGCCAGATCTTTCCATCTCCCATTCCTTAAAAATACTTGGGTTTGACTATGAGGATTTCTATCTAAAAGATGGAACTGAAGTAGATTTGGAAGAGATTAAAGGAAAGTTAGAAACCTTTCTGTCCAATGGACCTGTCGTACTGGGACCTCTTGATATGGGCCATCTGACCTACAATCCTAATCACACAATCCTTTATGGTGTGGATCACTTCGTAACCGTGTATGGCATTGATCATCAGCACCTCTATTTGCATGATCCAGCTGGTTTTGCCTGCATGAAGGTTGCTTTTAATGACATATTAGAAGCCTGGAAGGCAGAGACTATTGACTATAAGCGTGGATCTTACTCCATGTGGGGAAATTTTAAGAAGGTCAAGAGTCCTAGTCAGACTGAAATCTATCAGGAAACGGCAAGGATTATGAAAAACCGATATCTGAATGGCCAAAACGGTGTTTTGGAATGTTATGCAAAAGCAGTTGCTGAAAACGGCTTAAATACAGAGCAAAAACAATTGCATCAGTACTTCAGCTTTAAACTTGCAGCTGTTCGAAATCTCTATCTCAGTAAGTTCTTAAAAGTTCATGATCCAGAAGGGGCAAGATTAAAAGAGGAATTGGCTACTCTATTTGGCCAAGCCCACCTTTCGTGTTTAAAAGAAGATTACCAAGAACTGTCCCACTTGCTCTATCAGATAGCAGAAGTGGACGGTCTCTTTAAAGATTTATATGTAAAGTAGTGACTATAAGCATAAAAAATAGTTAGTAGAAGCAGTTTTTCTTAAAATGAAGAACTGCTTTTTGATTATGGTATAATGAAGTAAGAAAACACCTTAAACTACTAGAAAATGAAGGGAGAAATCCTGTGACTAGACCAAAAACAAAAGAGGAGCTAGTGTTAGCCTCTAAGGAAAACTATGAAAAACTTAATCTCCTAATTTCTCAGTTAAGTGAAGAGGAGTTACAGACTTCTTTTGATTTTTCAAAAGACCAAAAGAAAAAAGAAGCTCACTGGAAAAGAGATAAAAATCTAAGAGATGTTCTGATCCATCTCTATGAATGGCATCAGTTACTTTTGACCTGGGTACATTCTAATCAAAAGGGACATGAAAGACCTTTTCTCCCTGAGCCTTATAATTGGAAAACTTATGGAGAAATGAATGTCGCTTTTTGGAAGAAGCACCAGAGAACTTCCTTAGAAGAAGCTATTAAACTCCTCGATCAATCGCATAAAGAGGTTTTAGAGTTGATGGAAGGCTTTAGCAATGACCAACTCTTTAACAAAGGTGTCTATAAGTGGACGGGAGGGACAAGTCTAGGTTCCTACTTTGTCAGTAGCACCTCCAGTCACTATGACTGGGCTCTGAAAAAACTCAAAGCTCATCAGAAAAATTGCAAGAGCAACTAGATGAATTGATAATGAAGTTTAGAAAAGGTTCTTCTAAACTTCGAATAGCTTCATTCTCGTGATTTATGAACAATTCTAGCTTTAGAATCCTTCAAAAATTAAAATTTAAGGATATCATAGACTTAGAATAGTAATAAAACATTTATTTTAATGTAATTCTAAACTTAGAATTACATTGATATTAAAGTAATTGAGCTGTTCGATGCTTAGAATGCCTTTATTCTGAGAAATGTTGACTAGAAAATGGAACAAATGACTTTTTTCTGATATAGGATGATAGATAGATGGGTGAGATGATGAACATACAAAAAGAGAAAGTTAGAAAAGAGTTGATGTCCCTCTGTTTGGGAGAGTTCACAGCCGTCCTATCTATTTGGTTTTGTTTTTTCCTTTTGAAAAATAGGCTTGGTGATTGGAATGGTTTGATCTCTATTCTTCATCCGTTGTCTTTACTGACATTTATTTTGCTTCAAGGTTCAATCTATTGGGCGATTTTGATTAGAAGACTCTCGAAACCTCAGTTCGGAAGTGAAAATGTCCCTAAACTATATGGTGTGCTCAGAATACTAGACCTCGTTTTACTTATTTCAGGCTTTCCTTTTATTGTCTGGAATGCACAGAGTGTCCTAGTGACTATCTTAGCCACGTTGATACAGCTTTTTGCCCTTATCGAATTGGTTAATTATTTCCTCCTACGCCTATCTTATAGTTTGAACCCTCTTGTTTTATGGAAACGAATTACCAAGGGAAAACTTGAAAAAAGCAGAATAGCCAAGGAGTTGGGGTAGGGGGAATGAATGTATGTTTTAGATACTATCAATATAAAACTTTAGTTGACGTTAAATAATATTAAAAATGAGTAGGAGAATATCTATGTCTGTAGGGTTAATGGTTGGTTATAATTGGTGGACTATAGGAGAAGGGAGTCTTTTTAATTCATTCTTTTCGACTATTTATGTTCGCTTAGAGAATAATGAGTGGGGAAGTAGATACCCAGTAATAATGAATAAGCTTTACTGGGGAAATGTTCCTTTTGAATTTGTTGAAAGAGGAATAGCTGAGTTGGTATCTATCCAAGAGGAGTTGAAAAAATTTCTCCCTCAGGATGTTATATGGGATTTTGAAGATTTGTCACTCACTCCTCCTTGGGGAAATAATATCGCAGAGAATATAACAAATTTATCGCATTATTTCATAACGAGTTCCGGAAAAGATTTATTCGAAGTTTTGCTGACTAGTTTTAGATTTGCACTTGAGCACGGTCAAAATGTGAGTGTAAAAAGTATTTGAAACTCAATAAATCAAAGGTTCATTTATGCTATAATGTTCTTAATGAATTTTCAGAAAGGAAACTCAATGCCCTACAAATTTCTACTCTTCGACCTCGACCACACCTTGCTTGATTTTGATGCTGCTGAGGATGTGGCTTTGACGCAACTTCTAAAGGAAGAAGGAGTTGCGGATATTCAAGCCTATAAAGACTATTACATTCCTATGAACAAGGCTCTCTGGAAAGACTTGGAGCAAAAGAAAATCAGTAAACAAGAACTGGTTAACACGCGCTTTTCTCGTTTATTTGCTCATTTTGGACTGGAGAAAGAAGGTAGTTTTCTTGCCCAGCGTTACCAATTTTATCTCGCTCAACAGGGACAAACTTTTTCGGGCTCACATGAACTCTTGGACAGCCTCATCGAGAGAGATTATGAGCTATACGCTGCGACAAATGGGATTACTGCCATTCAGACGGGTCGTCTGGCTCAATCTGGTCTGGCTCCCTATTTCAACCAAGTCTTTATCTCCGAGCAACTGCAAACACAAAAACCTGATGCACTATTCTATGAAAAAATCGGTCAGCAGATTGCAGGATTTGATAAAGAAAAGACGCTGATGATTGGAGATTCCTTAACAGCTGACATTCAAGGTGGTAATAATGCTGACATTGACACCATCTGGTACAACCCTCATCACCTCGAAAATCACACACAAGCCCAGCCGACTTATGAAGTTCATTCTTACCAAGACTTGCTGGATTGTTTAGATGCTTTGTAGTGATTTTCCTAAGAGGTGTTGATATGGAAATTAAAGTCATTGAAGAGATTGATAACTTACTAAATCTCATCGAGCAGTATCAGTTAAAAGGTGTGGTTGCTCAAGTAAATTCGTTAAAAGAGTTAAAGTATATCATAAGCAATCATATAGAGTTAAGTACTCGAGAGAAGATGAATATCCACTATTCACTTTTTCTCCCTAGGGGTGGCTTATCTGAACTCTACTATATGGACGCTAATTTTGAACGGATGAAGTCTGTAAATAATCAACTTTCCTATGCTATTGAAACAATCGAAAAGTTTTTAATGGCTGATTGATACTGTGAATACTAATGTCCAATACTAGGATGAATAACAGTATATATAAGAACTGTAAAAAGTGGTTTAGATAGCCACTTTTTGCTATAATAGAGGCAGTAAAAACGAAGGAGTTGAAGATGCAACACTCATCATGGCATGCTTTGATTAAGGAGCAATTACCTGAAGGTTATTTTGGGAAAATCAATCAATTTATGGAACAGGTCTATGCTCAGGGAACTGTTTATCCACCTAAGGAAAAAGTTTTTCAGGCTCTCTTGACTACACCGCTTGAAGAAGTGAAGGTGGTGATTCTAGGGCAAGACCCCTATCACGGGCCAGGTCAAGCGCAGGGTTTGAGTTTTTCTGTACCTGACTCAATCCCAGCTCCGCCGTCCTTGCAAAACATTTTAAAAGAATTGTCAGATGATATCGGCGTTAAGAAATCTCATGATTTGACGTCTTGGGCTGAGCAGGGAGTCTTGCTTCTCAATGCTTGCTTGACGGTTCCTGCTGGGCAGGCCAATGGTCATGCTGGGCAGATATGGGAGCCATTTACAGATGCTGTGATTCGGGTTGTCAATAATCTAGACAGACCTGTAGTCTTTGTACTCTGGGGTGCTTATGCACGCAAGAAGAAGGCCTTGGTTACCAATCCTCACCACTTGGTTATCGAATCAGCCCATCCTAGTCCTTTATCGGTTTATAGAGGATTTTGGGGTTCCAAGCCTTTTTCCAAGGCCAATGCATTCTTAAAAGAGACAGGACAAGTGCCAATCGATTGGTTTAGATAAGGAGAGAATATGCCTCAGTTAGCGACGATTTGCTACATTGATAACGGAAAAGAACTGCTCATGCTCCATCGCAATAAGAAGCCCAACGATGTCCATGAAGGCAAATGGATTGGTGTGGGTGGAAAGCTAGAGCGAGGTGAGACTCCACAGGAATGTGCAGCGCGTGAAATCCTCGAAGAAACAGGGCTCAAAGCCAAGCCAGTACTTAAAGGTGTTATCACTTTTCCTGAATTTACGCCAGATTTAGACTGGTACACCTATGTTTTTAAGGTGACAGAGTTCGAGGGTGACTTGATTGACTGCAATGAGGGGACCTTAGAATGGGTTCCCTATGATGAAGTCTTAAGCAAGCCAACTTGGGAGGGTGATCACACCTTTGTTGAGTGGCTTTTAGAAGATAAACCTTTCTTTTCAGCAAAGTTTGTTTATGATGGGGATAAATTGTTGGATACCCAAGTTGATTTCTATGAATAAAGGAGAAAGCAGATGCTACTAATCAAAAATGGTCGTGTAATGGATCCCAAGTCTGGTTTGGATCAAGTGTGTGATGTTTTAGTGCAAGATGGGAAAATTGTCAAAATAGCTGCCGAAATCAAGGAAGAAGGAGCAGAGCTAATTGATGCTACGGGCCTTGTTGTTGCGCCTGGACTAGTCGATATCCATGTTCATTTCCGTGAACCTGGTCAAACTCATAAAGAAGACATTCATACTGGGGCCCTAGCAGCCACTGCAGGTGGCTTTACAACCGTTGTCATGATGGCTAATACTAGTCCAACCATTTCGGATGTAGAGACTCTTCAAGAAGTTCTCCAGTCAGCTGCCAAGGAAAAGATTAACGTCAAGACAGTTGCGACCATTACTAAGAACTTTAATGGCCAAGACTTGACAGACTTTAAGGCGCTTTTAGAAGCTGGAGCCGTTGGTTTTTCAGATGATGGAATTCCGCTTGAAAGTAGTAAAGTGGTTAAGGAAGCCATGGAAGAAGCCAAAAAACTCAATACCTTTATCTGCCTTCATGAGGAAGATCCAGGTTTGAATGGAATTCTTGGCTTTAACGAAAACATCGCTAAAGAACATTTCCATATCTGTGGAGCGACAGGAGTGGCAGAATACGCCATGATTGCGCGTGATGTTATGATTGCCTACGCAACAAAGGCCCATGTTCACATCCAGCATTTGTCTAAGGAAGAAAGTGTCAAGGTGGTGGAGTTTGCTCAAGGACTAGGTGCGCAGGTCACAGCAGAAGTAGCACCGCAACATTTCTCTAAGACAGAAGCTCTTCTTTTAACTCAAGGTAGCAATGCCAAAATGAATCCTCCGCTACGTCTAGAGTCAGATCGTCAAGCCGTTATCGAAGGTCTCAAGTCAGGCGTTATCACAGTTATCGCGACGGACCACGCGCCTCACCATGCGGATGAGAAAAATGTACCAGATATCACCAAAGCGCCATCTGGTATGACTGGTTTGGAAACCTCTCTATCTCTTGGTTTAACTTATTTGGTGGAAGCTGGTGAGCTAAGCTTGATGGAATTGCTTGAAAAAATGACTGTTAATCCAGCCAAACTTTACAACTTTGAAGCAGGCTACTTAGCTGAAAATGGTCCGGCGGATATCACTATCTTTGATGCTAAGGCTGATCGTACTGTTGGTCCAAACTTTGCTTCAAAATCAGCTAATTCTCCATTTATTGGGGAAACTTTAAAAGGGCAGGTTAAATATACCATCTGTAAGGGACAAATCGTCTATCAAAACTAGATGGGATTCTGCTCTATAAACTATAAGAATAGAGAGCGTATATGTATCCAACCCATCAATTTAAAGATAAGTTTGTCTTATTTCTTAAGATATTTTTCCCTATCCTGATCTATCAATTTGCCAATTATTCTGCCTCTTTTGTTGATACAACCATGACTGGGCAGTACAATACCATGGACTTGGCAGGAGTATCAACTGCAACGAGTCTATGGAACCCTTTCTTTACTTTTTTAACAGGGATTGTTTCGGCCATGGTTCCCATCATAGGCCATCATCTGGGACGGGGAAAAAAGGAAGAAGTAGCATCTGATTTTTACCAATTTATCTACTTGGCTTTCGGACTGTCTTTGGTCTTGCTTGGAATGGTAGTATTCTTAGCGCCACCTGTCTTAAACAACATCGGACTAGAAGCTCAAGTGGCGGCAGTTGCAGTTTCCTATCTTTGGTACCTGTCTATTGGAATTATACCCTTGTTGCTGTTCAGTGTCATTCGATCTTTGTTAGATTCTCTTGGATTGACCAAGCTATCTATGTACCTCATGCTCCTATTACTTCCTCTTAATAGTGGTTTTAACTATCTTTTGATATATGGAGCATTCGGTTTTCCTGAGCTTGGTGGTGCAGGAGCAGGGCTAGGAACTTCGCTAGCCTATTGGGTTTTATTGGGGATTTCCCTGCTTGTTTTGTTCAAACAAGAAAAATTAAAAGCGCTACATCTTGAAAAACGAATTCCACTCAATATAGATAAAATCAAGGAAGGTGTTCGGCTAGGTCTACCAATCGGGGGAACCGTATTTGCGGAAGTGGCTATTTTCTCCGTGGTGGGACTAATCATGGCTAAGTTTTCATCGCTCATCATCGCTAGCCACCAGTCAGCTATGAACTTTTCCAGCCTCATGTACGCTTTTCCCATGAGTATTTCCTCTGCTATGGCGATTGTTGTGTCTTATGAGGTTGGGGCTAAACGTTTTGAGGATGCAAAAACCTATGCTCGTCTGGGAAGAGTAACCGCCCTTATTTTTGCAGGTCTTACCCTGTCCTTTCTCTACATTTTTAGAGATCGTGTAGCAAGTCTATATGGAAATGACCCTCACTTCATTGAAACCACGGCTGTTTTCCTGACATACAGTCTCTTTTTCCAGCTAGCTGATACCTTTGCGGCTCCGCTCCAAGGAATTTTAAGAGGGTATAAGGACACTATCGTTCCTTTCTATCTTGGTCTAATCGGGTATTGGGGAGTAGCGATACCTCTAGGATACCTACTAGATCAGGTAACTGACTTAGGGGCATTTGCTTACTGGATTGGGTTAATTGCCAGCTTGATTGTTTCTGGTTGTTTGTATCAATGGCGTTTGAAAACCGTAATGAAAAGATTGAGCTAATTTTAAGAAATTATCCTGAAAAACAACTTTGTGAAAAAATGCTCTAACTAGAGAGAATCCCTGTTTTAACAGGGATTTATTTTTTTATATTGTGAAATTTTATTAGCCATATACTTTGACAGTGTATACTAAAAAAGGTAAAATAGTAAGGTAAGTACAAAGTTAGAAAGGCAAGATTATGTCAACTTTAGATAAGAATCTTTTGCTAGAGATGTTCCGTAAGATGGAAGAAATCCGTCGCATGGACTTAAAAATCGCTCAGTTAGTGAAAAAGGGAAAAGTTCCCGGTATGACTCACTTTTCTGTCGGAGAGGAAGCTGCTAACGTCGGAGCGATGCTGGCTCTTAATCCAGATGATCTGATTACCTCAAATCACCGTGGACACGGGCAAGCTATTGCTAAGGGGATTGACCTCAATGGAATGATGGCTGAAATCCTCGGGAAATACACTGGAACCTGTAAAGGTAAAGGTGGTTCTATGCATATCGCTGACCTGGATGCTGGTAACCTTGGTGCCAATGGTATCGTAGGTGGTGGTATGGGAATCGCTGTTGGTGCAGCCCTTAGTCAACAGATGCAACATACTGGTAAAATCGTTGTCTGCTTCTTTGGTGATGGTGCGACCAACGAAGGTGTCTTCCACGAAGCAGTCAACATGGCTTCTATTTGGAAACTTCCTGTTATTTTCTACTGCATTAACAACGGTTATGGGATTTCTGCGGATATCAAGAAAATGACCAATGTGGAGCATATCCATCAACGTAGTGCGGCATATGGAATTCCTGGAATGTTTATCGAAGATGGAAACAATGTCATCGATGTTTATGAAGGATTTAAGAAAGCTGTAGACCATGTTCGTGGTGGCAATGGACCAGTCTTGATTGAAAGTGTAACTTATCGCTGGCTTGGTCACTCATCATCTGACCCTGGTAAATATCGTACGCGTGAAGAAGTGGAATTGTGGAAACAAAAAGACCCAATCAAAAACCTTCGCAAATACCTCATTGAAAACAATATTGCAAGTGCAGAAGAATTGGAAGAAATTCAAGCACAAGTCAAGGAAGCAGTAGAAGCTTCTGTTAAATTTGCAGAAGAAAGCCCATTCCCACCACTAGAATCCGCATTTGAAGATATTTACGCAGACTAAGGAGAAAGAGATAAAAATGGAAACAAAAACAATGTCCTTCCGTGACACCATTATCCTTGCTATGTCTGAGGAAATGCGTCGCGATGAAAATGTATTCTTGATGGGAGAAGATGTCGGTGTCTTCGGAGGAGACTTCGGAACTTCTGTTGGAATGCTCGAAGAATTTGGTCCAGAACGTGTCCGTGACTGTCCGATTTCTGAAGCAGCCATCTCGGGAGCAGCAGCAGGAGCAGCCATGACAGGACTTCGTCCAATTGTCGATATGACCTTCATGGACTTCTCGGTTATTGCCATGGATAATATCGTCAACCAAGCTGCTAAAACACGTTATATGTTTGGTGGTAAAGGTCAGGTTCCAATGACTGTACGTTGTGCAGCTGGTAACGGAGTTGGTTCTGCGGCCCAGCACTCGCAATCTCTAGAGTCTTGGTTTACACACATCCCTGGTCTCAAGGTTGTAGCACCAGGTACACCTGCTGACATGAAAGGACTTCTCAAGTCTTCTATCCGTGATAATAACCCTGTTATCATTCTTGAATACAAGTCAGAATTTAACCAAAAAGGGGAAGTTCCAGTTGATCCAGACTACACAATCCCACTTGGGGTTGGGGAAATCAAACGCGAAGGTACAGATGTAACAGTCGTTACTTATGGAAAAATGCTTCGCCGTGTGGTTCAAGCTGCTGAAGAATTAGCAGAAGAGGGAATTTCAGTTGAAATTGTGGACCCACGTACCCTCGTTCCACTTGATAAGGATATCATCATTAACTCAGTGAAGAAGACTGGTAAGGTCGTTCTGGTCAACGACGCCCACAAAACAAGTGGCTATATCGGAGAAATTTCAGCAATTATTTCAGAATCAGAAGCATTTGATTATCTAGATGCACCAATCCGCCGTTGTGCAGGAGAAGACGTGCCAATGCCTTACGCGCAAAACCTAGAAAATGCAATGATTCCAACAGTTGAAAGCATCAAAGATGCAATCCGTAAGACTTATAACAAAGAATAATACATAATATAAGTTATGTAAATGAACTAAAAAAGACGAGAAACTTTGTATCTTTTAGGTGCAAAACTCTTTTCGTCCTTGATATTATAGATTAGAGCACGGGCTAAAAGCTCGGAAAAAAGATAAATCTCCTTGACTTCATCGAAGTCTGCGTTGATTTCCGATTTTTCGGTCGCTTTTAAACGCCCTTTGCATCATGTAATTGAATTCGGACGGAGGTCTTCGAAAAAAAGATAGATTTCCTTGTGTTCATCGAACACATCGTCAATCTCCTATTTTTTCATTGCCCTCTTCGTCCTTAATATCTTAGTATAGAATTGGAGAGGTCATGGCTGATGACAAGCTAAGAGCGACTCCTGCGGCTAGAAAGTTAGCGGATGATCTAGGAATCAACCTCTACGACGTTTCTGGCTCAGGTGCAAACGGTCGTGTCCACAAAGAAGACGTGGAAACTTATAAAGACACAAACGTGGTTCGCATTTCGCCACTTGCAAAACGAATTGCCCTCGAACATAACATTGCTTGGCAGGAAATCCAAGGAACAGGTCACCGTGGTAAAATCATGAAGAAGGACGTTTTGGCCTTACTTCCTGAAAATATCGAAAACGACACCATCAAGTCTCCTGCTCAAATCGAAAAAGTGGAAGAAGTTCCAGACAATATCACTCCTTATGGTGAGATTGAGCGTATTCCAATGACACCAATGCGTAAGGTTATCGCGCAACGTATGGTTGAATCTTACCTAACTGCGCCAACTTTCACACTCAACTATGAAGTTGATATGACTGAAATGCTGGCCCTTCGTAAGAAGGTTCTTGATCCGATTATGGAAGCGACTGGTAAGAAGACTACTGTAACAGACCTTCTTTCACTCGCTGTTGTGAAAACATTGATGAAACACCCTTACATCAACGCTTCATTGACTGAAGATGGTAAGACCATTGTCACTCACAACTATGTCAACCTTGCGATGGCAGTTGGAATGGATAATGGATTGATGACACCTGTTGTTTATAATGCTGAAAAGATGAGCCTTTCAGAGTTGGTTGTAGCCTTCAAGGATGTCATTGGTCGTACCTTGGATGGTAAATTGGCTCCAAGTGAACTTCAAAATTCAACATTTACAATTAGTAACTTGGGAATGTTTGGTGTTCAATCTTTTGGTCCGATCATTAACCAACCCAACTCAGCAATTCTGGGTGTAAGTTCGACAATTGAGAAACCAGTTGTTGTTAATGGTGAGATTGTTATCCGACCAATCATGAGTTTAGGATTAACCATTGACCACCGTGTTGTTGATGGTATGGCTGGTGCTAAGTTTATGAAAGACTTGAAAGCCTTGATTGAGAATCCGATCTCAATGTTGGTTTAAGTCAGCTATTGTTTTTTAGAGATTTAGATAAAGGAAGTAAGACATGGCCTTAGAAGTAATTATGCCAAAAGCCGGCGTGGATATGACAGAAGGACAAATCGTCCAATGGAATAAAAAAGTCGGAGAATTTGTAAAAGAAGGAGAAATCCTTTTGGAAATCATGACTGACAAAGTCAGCATGGAATTGGAAGCCGAAGAAGATGGATACTTGATTGCCATCCTTAAAGGAGATGGTGAAACTGTTCCAGTAACTGAAGTTATCGGTTACCTTGGTGAAGAAGGGGAAAACATCCCAACTGCTGGAGCGGCTGCGCCAGAATCAAAACCTGCACCTGCAGCTAGTGCCTCAAACGACGATGGTAAGAGCGATGATGCCTTTGATATCGTTGTGATTGGTGGAGGTCCTGCTGGATATGTGGCAGCCATTAAAGCTGCTCAACTCGGTGGTAAGGTTGCCCTTGTTGAGAAATCTGAACTCGGTGGAACCTGCTTGAACCGTGGATGTATCCCAACTAAGACATACCTTCACAATGCTGAAATCATCGAAAACATCGATCATGCAGCAAACCGTGGTATCGTCATTGAAAATCCGAACTTCACTGTAGATATGGACAAACTCCTTGAAACCAAGTCTAAGGTTGTTAATACTTTGGTTGGTGGAGTTGCAGGTCTTCTTCGTAGCTACGGAGTTACTGTTCATAAAGGAATTGGTACCATCACTAAAGACAAGAATGTCTTAGTTAATGGTTCAGAATTGCTTGAAACCAAGAAAATCATCCTTGCTGGTGGTTCAAAAGTCAGCAAGATCAACGTTCCTGGTATGGAATCTTCACTCGTGATGACAAGTGACGACATTCTTGAAATGAACGAAGTTCCAGAAAGCCTTGTTATCATCGGTGGTGGTGTTGTCGGTATCGAACTTGGTCAAGCCTTCATGACATTTGGCTCAAAAGTAACTGTTATCGAAATGATGGACCGTATCGTTCCAGCTATGGATGCGGAAGTTTCTAAGAATCTTCGCTTGATTCTTGAGCGTAAAGGAATGACCATTTTGACAGGCACAAAACTGCAAGAAATCATCGAGGAAAATGGTCAACTTCGTATTAAAGTTGAAGGAAAAGACGATATCATCGCAAGCAAAGCGCTTCTTTCAATTGGTCGTGTGCCAGACCTCGAAGGAATTGGCGATGTTGAGTTTGAATTGGATCGTGGACGTATCAAGGTCAACGAATATATGGAAACTTCTGTTCCAGGTATCTACGCACCAGGTGATATCAATGGTACCAAGATGTTGGCTCACGCAGCCTTCCGTATGGGTGAAGTTGCCGCTGAAAATGCGCTTAAAGGAAATCACGTCGTAGCGAAACTCAACTTAACTCCTGCAGCCATTTACACTCTTCCTGAAGTAGCAGCAGTAGGTTTGACAGAAGAGCAGGCTCGTGAGAAATACGATGTTGCCATTGGTAAATTCAACTTTGCGGCTAACGGACGTGCTATTGCTTCTGATGCGGCTCAAGGTTTCGTTAAAGTCATTGCAGATAAGAAATACGGAGAAATCCTTGGTGTACACATCATCGGTCCTGCAGCTGCAGAATTGATCAACGAAGCGTCAAGCATTATCGAAATGGAAATCACTGTTGAAGAAATGCTGAAGACCATCCACGGACACCCAACTTACTCTGAAGTTATGTACGAAGCATTTGCAGATGTTCTAGGAATGGCTATCCATTCACCTAAGAAAAAATAAATAAGATTTTCAACTAAATTTTCTTAAAGTAGTACGGACGGCAGCGACCTCTATTAGAGTTCCATGCCTAAAAATTGAGCCTCTTGTCTCAATTTTTCCGAGAAATGTAACGATAACACGTTACATTTCTTTTTACCACTTTAGAAAATTGGATTGCTATGAACAGAATTTAAAAACTAAATTTTTGGAAATACTATGAAATACATTATCAATCATTCAAACGACACTGCCTTTAATATCGCCTTGGAAGAATATGCTTTTAAACACCTTTTAGATGAGGATCAAATCTTCCTTCTCTGGATTAACAAACCTTCGATTATCGTTGGTCGCCACCAAAATACCATCGAAGAAATTAACCGTGACTATGTTCGAGAAAATGGTATCGAGGTAGTCCGCCGTATCAGTGGTGGTGGAGCTGTTTATCACGATCTAAACAACCTCAACTACACGATCATCTCAAAAGAAGATGAAAACCGTGCCTTTGACTTTAAGAGTTTTTCAACTCCAGTCATCAATACCTTGGCTCAACTTGGTGTTAAAGCTGAGTTCACAGGCCGTAATGACCTTGAGATTGACGGTAAGAAATTCTGTGGAAATGCCCAAGCCTATATCAATGGGCGTATCATGCACCACGGTTGCTTGCTCTTTGACGTTGATCTGTCAGTCCTTGCTAACGCCCTCAAGGTTTCAAAAGACAAATTTGAGTCAAAAGGTGTGAAATCCGTCCGTGCTCGTGTAACCAATATTGTCAATGAATTACCAGAAAAAATCACAGTTGAAGAATTCCGTGATTTGCTATTGGAATACATGAAAAAAGAGTACCCAGAGATGACTGAATACGTCTTTTCAGAAGAAGAATTGGCGGAAATCAATCGTATCAAGGATACTAAGTTTGGTACTTGGGACTGGAACTACGGTAAATCACCTGAATTTAACATCCGTCGTGGAACAAAATTCACTAGTGGTAAAGTAGAAGTCTTTGCCAACGTCATTGAATCAAAAATCCAAGACATCAAGATTTATGGTGACTTCTTTGGTATCGAAGATGTTGCAGCTGTAGAAGATATCCTTCGTGGCGTGAAATACGAACGTGAGGATGTTCTTAAAGCCTTAGAAACTATTGATATTACACGCTACTTTGCTGGTATCAGCCGTGAAGAAATCGCTGAAGCAGTGGTAGGATAAAAAGAAAAAAGAAGTTGCATATTTTAGCAACTTCTTTTTTTGAGATTAATTTTACATAATTATTATTACGCAACAATCATAAGCTGTCCAAAGCATTCTTTTGTTCATCATTGACGATATGGGTATAGAGGTCAGTTACTTGTGTGCTAGCATGACCTAACTGATGGCTGACCAAAACTTGCGATTTAGTAGCATCATAGAGCCTAGTAGCCAAGGTATGGCGTAGTTTGTGGGGAGTTACTCGGACTTTGAAGTCCTCAGAGTACTTAGCAACCATTTTTTCAACACTAGAAGCATCGATACGATTGGGAACACCTCGGTATAAGGTCAGAAAGAGCGCTGTATCTGTCTTTTCTGTCTTATAGCGTTGATTTCGAATGGCGAGATAATTCTCTAGGTATGGCTTAGCAAAGGCTGCGACATTGACCGAGTCTCGTTTACCACCTTTTCGAGTGACATCGATAACCATCATTTTGAGATTGAGATCTCTTAGATCCAGATTAACAGCTTCAGATAAGCGGACACCTGAGGCTAAGAGAAGTGCAATAATGGCCAAATCTCGCTCCTTGTTCTTATTAAAGGAAGATAGAGCTCGATTGGAGAGCTGTTGTGGGTACTCCTGATCGATATAAGTTAGAAAACCCTCTGTTTCATCACCTAGAAAGAGTTTTTGCTTGATGTTTTCAGCTCGAGCAGCAAGTGTTTCCTTCTTTTTTTTGGTTGAAACTTTCTTCATTACATTACGATAGAAATAGGGCTCTCCTTGGTCATTTTCAACTTCCTCAGTTAGATACTTGTAAAGACTGGAAAGTGCTGACAAGGTCCGATTGATAGTTGTCTGTGAAACACCTTGCTTGGTTGTATTAGCATTCAGCAATGGACGTTCACGTAGATATAGGATAAAAGCTTCCATATCTTTCTTAGACATATTTTCCAAGACAGATAAAGGAATGTCAGAAATTTTATCAGCATTAGAAATTCCAGACTCCAAAACCCAGCTAAAAAATCGATCGTATTCCTTGAGGTATTCGTATAAGGTTGTAAAACTGTAGGGAACAGCAAGCTTTGATTGGTAGTATTCCAGAACATACCAGGGCATGATTTGTTTTAGTTTGTCGATTCGTTCTAGTAAAATCTCACGTTTCATGATTTTCTCCATAATTAAATCTACTAGTAGTATAGCATAGACTTATATATTTTTCAAGAAAATTATAGTTTTTCGGAAAGATGTTATAAGTGTTTGATGGATTCTAGAAAAAACAAAGACCTGGTTCCACAATCATAAGAAACAGGTCTTTTGTGTGTATGTAATCCGGCAATATGTTTATATTTTAATTTCTCTAAAATATTGCAATTGCCATTTTTCCATTGCTATCTTTTGTCGACAGAATGTTTTTACGAATAGCTACCTCGTTTGGAATAATGAATAGTCCCCTCTTATCATTATCAATGATAACGATTATAAGTTCATTTCCTAAGTCCTCATTGGTATAAGGAATGTTCTTGTTGTTTTGGTCTTTTTTCCAAAAAACTGTAAAATATCCTTCTTTTTTTGGTGTTCTTTTTGCCAAGCGGCATCTTTTATACCCTTGCTCTTCCTTTATATTGATAAGAATACCTTCGTATTTTTCATTGTATTTTTCTTCAATGAAATCAAAATCACCATAAAAATTATATAAAACATCGAGTATTTTCATTATGATGTATGTCCCCCTTAGCAAATAACTTTTCCAAAGAATAATACTGTTTCCAACAAAATCAGCTAACAACTATACTCATCTTTTTTATGTATTACCATATAGCAGGATACCAAGATGACGAAGATTTTAATAAGGTAGGTTTCGTATCGTTCAATGTCTATGGTTAGCTGAGACAAGACGTTAATGATCGAATGTGTCATAACGCAAATCCAGAGATTCTTTGTTTTGATATAAAGAGCTGAGAGTATGAAAGAATTCGTCAGCAATCCAAATAAAAACGGTAGAATTTGCAGTGTTGCTAGGGAACCATCTATGTAAAAGAACAACAGATGCCAAAGCGCCCAGCTGAAAAAGGTTAAGATTGTTGAGTAAAAATATAGCAACTTTTCTTGTAAAATTGGTTGAAAAACATATCGCCATCCAATCTCTTCTATACCACCAAAGACAATAAATTTGAAGAACATCAAAAATGGGAGATACCAGCTAAATTCTATTATTTTTCCACCAAACATTAGAAAAGAAAAATCAAGGATAATAAGGAAAAAAGATAATAAATAGTGTTTATAACTGGTATGAATGTTAAAAAAATCGTTTACAATCTTCTTAAAATGAATATGAAAATAGTGATTTGCAACAATTGTTCCCCAAAGAGCTGAAGAAATGCCACCTAAAATGATTCCTAAAATAGTTAATAGATTGGACTGAACAGAAAAATGATTAAAGAGAAAGAAAAGGAGACAAACTGATACTAACTGGCTAAATGTGCCTAGCAAATATACTGCAATTGCCTTATTTCTTTTCATAGAGAATCCTTCCAATAATATTTTACGTAAAATAAATTATGTAAACGGAACTTATAACAACAAATCTTTGACTTTTCCAATTTCACTTTTTGGAATCACCAAGTGAATCATATCACCCAGATACATTCTAGTTGAGCCGTTAACGGTTTGGCTTTTGCCATTATGGACTTGGGTGGTGATGAGTACGTTATGTGGCAAGTTGAGCTCGTGAACCTGTTTTCCAGCGATTTTGTCAGACACAGGGATTTCTATGAGGGTGACTTCTCCTTCGTCTGTTGCTTCTTCTGGTAGCATTTTTTCGAGCATGGCCTCATAGACTGGTGCTCCCTTGAGCAGATCCATGACGATGTAGGCGACTAAGGTCACTAAGCCCAGTGGCATGAGGTTGCGAATATCCCCAACCATCTCAGTTACGAGGATCATGGCAGTTAAGGGAGCCTTGGAAATTGCCCCAAAGTAGCCACTCATTCCCAGAATGACAAATATAGGGAATTGTTCCTGACTGACAAGCCCAAGATTGACACAAATGACACCAACTAGGGCACCAAGTAAGGAACCGAGCGCCAAAATGGGTAGGAAAATTCCTCCTGGGAGGCCACTTCCATAGCTAATCATGCTCCAAACAAAGCGAATCAAAAAGTAAGCTAATAGAACTTGAAAACTAAAATTTTGCTCAGTCAAGGAAAGAACGACCTGATTTCCACCACCGAGAATTTGTGGCAAGAAAATCCCGACTGGTATGATAAGGATAAAGACTAGGATTGGATAATAAGCTTTATCCAAATGGATTTTTTGACCAATCCAGTCATAAATTCGACCAACATTGAGTACAGCTTTCTCATAGAGAAAACCAGAAAGCCCGAGAAAAACTCCCATAAGGAGGTAAATCCAATACTGGTCTAGGGTCATGAGAGGAATGTTGTCTGGCATATCCAGTACGGGTGTTAGGCCAAATATGAGCAGAGAAACAAAGTTTGCTACGAGACTGGCTGCTAGAGTCGAGACCCAGAAAAAACGTGAAAAATGGTGATAGACTTCTTCTACAACAAAGAGGAGGCCTGCAATCGGTGCATTAAAGGCAGCGGCTAAACCTGCAGCAGCTCCACTGGCAATCAGGGAACGTTCCTCTACTGGACTGGATTTGAGCCACTTGGCGATGCCTTTACCACCAACTGCTCCAAGTTGAATACTTGGCCCTTCTCGACCTAGCATGAGCCCACTGGCAATAGCAAGAATCCCCAATACATATTTCTTCCAGAGAACACTCCACCAGTTAAGAGTCATGAGTCCCTTTAGTTCGGCTTCGACTTGAGGAATTCCTGAACCCTTGATATCTTTTTCTGACCGAGTTAGTTTCGCACTAAGCCAGCAAACTATTACATAAAATAGACCAATGATAAAAAGATTGCGCACTAGGTGCGCTTGATCTTGATAGAGTCCTTGTAGCAGGTGGAAGCCCTTTTCGATTAAGAAACGAAAAGATCCGACGATTAGCCCGACGACGAGGCCAACAATAATTCCTCGGCCAACTTGGGATAATATGGTGCTTGAGGCAAAGGCAAATTCTTTCTTGGAACTGAGTGTTTCTGACTGTTCCTCCATAATCATTTCCTCTTACTTGTCTTTCTTAGTTGAAACCAGTGTTTTGACTGGTTCAAAACTGGTTCGGTGAATTGGGGTGACACCTAGTTTTTCTAGTCCTTTTAGGTGTTTAGCTGTTCCATAACCTGCATTAGCTGTAAAATCATATCCAGGATATTGCTGATCATATTCCTTCATCAATTCATCCCGTGTCACCTTGGCTACTATAGATGCAGCTGCGATTGAGAGAGAGTTGGCATCTCCTTTGATGATTGCTGTTTGGGGAATCGACAAATCCAGTTTCATGGCATCTATCAAGAGGTGCTCAGGTTTCGGACTGAGCTGGGAGATTGCTTCCTTCATGGCTAGTTTGGTAGCTTCATAGATATTGACTTGGTCGATGACCTGATTATCCATGATACCAATCCCGATTGATAAAGCTTGGTCTTGAACGGCTTGATAAATTTCCAGATGTTTCTTTTTAGGGATTTTTTTGCTATCGTTGAGGCCTTTAATCTTACAATTTTTGGGCAAGATAACGGCTGCAGCGACTACAGGTCCAGCCAGAGGACCACGGCCGACCTCGTCAACACCTGCTACTAAGGTCAATCCTTGCTTATACAGTTCTTTTTCATAGGAAAGCATAGTTTCTAGGCGAAGGTCTTCATCCAGTTCAGCCTGAATGGCTTTTTTACGCTTGTTGATTTCCTTTTGAACTCCAGAACGACTATCCTTTTCCAGTTCAAGAAAAAGAGGATTGTCTAATTCTTTGACAGTGGCAAGAAGTTCTTTGATTTCTTTAATCGTCGTCATCGATGTCGTCCAATGTATCTAAGGTGTAGTTACCGAGTTTTCCATCACGGACTTCCTTGACGAAGAGGCTGTAAAAGCGGTCGTAGTCGTCTCGGAAACCAAGGGCACGGGTCATATCCATGATGATAACAGGTGCTTCTTCTTCTATCTTCATTTGTTTGAAGCGTTCAGCTAGCTTTTCTGGATAATGTTTTTTGAAATAATTGAGACCAAAAATGGTCACCTCATCCATAGGAAGCAACTGGTCTTTAATTGCCCCTGTTAGGGCTAGTTTCAAAGCGACGGTTTCGTCTTCGAACTTAGGCCAAAGAATCCCTGGTGTGTCTAGGATTTCAAGGTCTTTATTGGTTTTGAGCCATTGTTGTCCTTTGGTAACACCTGGTTTATTGCCGACAACTGCAATCTTTTTCCCAGCCAAACGGTTCATGAGAGTTGACTTACCGGCATTTGGAATTCCTATAATCATGGTCCGCAAGGTTTCGATCTTGATACCGCGTTCTTTCTGGCGTGCAATTTTATCAGCCATGAGTTTTTTAGCTGCATCCGTCACAACTTTTACAGTTACTTGCTCTTTGGAGTTGATAGCCAGAGTTTGGATTCCCTGTGATTCAAAATACTGACGCCATTCTTTGGTCATTGCGGGGTCAGCAAGATCTGCCTTATTCAAAATCAAAAGCTTTGGTTTATCACCCACAATCTTGGTTAACATAGGATTTTGACTAGATAAAGGTAGCCGAGCATCCACCAAAATCGTTACAAAATCAACAAACTTTAGATTCTCCTGAACTTGCCGCCGAGCCTTAGACATGTGGCCCGGAAACCATTGAATAGTAGCCATAAACATTTCCCCTTCCGACTAAAAAAACGTGATAAAAACGTTTTCTTTCTTACTACCTATTCTATCATAAATGAGGAACTTTTGCACAGGCTTTGACCACAATAAATGACAAATAGTATTGGTCCGAAACATCCTTGATGCCAGTAACGATTTACTTGACTTTTTTTGTTTTCAGGTATATACTTAGTGTATACTAATTCGTGGAGGTAGAGCAATGAATACAGTAAAGACTCGGAAGGTGGGGAATTCGCTCACTGTGACCATTCCTAAAAATTTGGGGATGACAGAAGGTCAAGAAATGGTCGTCTACAAAGGGATTGACGGAGTCATTGTCTTAGCTCCAAAACTGAAAGATCCTTTTGATGGGATTACTGATTTGAGAATGACAAATGATTTTGAAGGGGTAAGATCACTTGATAGCGAAATCTGACTATATTCCTGAAAAGCAGGATATCATTTGGCTGGACTTTGATCCATCAGTCGGTCGGGAGATTCAGAAAAGGCGACCTGCCTTGGTAGTTTCTAGGAGAGAATATGCCTTGCAAACTGGATTTGTGGCTGTCTGTCCTATCACTCATGGCCAACATCGTTTGGCAGAAAAAGGCTTGCTCGTTCCTGTCTCGTCGGACAAGGTAGATGGCGCTGTCAATCCATTTCAACTGTATACCTTTGATTTTCGGATGCGTAATGCTCAAAAAATAACAAGAATGGACACACAATGTTTTCAGAAAGTCGTCCAACTTTACCAGTACATCTTTGGAGATACATAAATCCTACCATGCATAGACAAGGTAGGATTTTTTCTATATGAGTAACCTATCTAAAAACGGGTGAAGGCAATTGAGAAGAATTCCTCTAATCCAGCTTTCTTGTGCAGATGATAGATGCTCTGCCTGAAGGCATTCTTTTAGAAAATCGCAGACTTGTTCTGGTGCAATTTCAAACTCAAATGCTTTCATCTTGTAGAAAAAGTCGATGAGATGCTCAGATAAGTAATCATCTGAAAAGGGTACTTCTCCACTTTTTCGAAATTCTAATAAGAGTCGAGAAAATCTAGCTTTTTCATCAGGTAAATCCCGAAAATAAGAATTAAGAAGCCAAGTCTGCTTCTGCTTTCGTTCAATAGGATCTTGATTTGCAATTCGCTGATCCTTTTCCAACTCCTTTTGGTTTTGTTTAACCTTGATAGCCCGTTCGTCTCTATTTTTTCCAAAGAGGATTTTTTCCCATTTTCGTTCTTCTTGGGTCAAGGTTTCTGTAAAGCCAAAGTAATCTTGATAGGCTCGTTCTGCAGGTCCCATGGCAAGAATGAGGTTGTCAGCGTATTGCTTGGCGATTTTATCTCTTTTCTTGCGTTCTTTCTCTGCTTGAATCCGTAGATGCTGCTCGTAGTCGATTTTCTCCTTGCCTAGTTTGACAAGGTAGAGTTGTTCATCGGTCTTACCAAGTAGAAAAGGTTTGATACACTTTTCCAGCACTTCTTCCATACGAGCCTTCTTCTTTGGCTCTGCCTTGGTCCAACTTCCGCCTTGAAAGACCTCTAGGAAGAGCTGATAGTCTCTCTCAGGCGCAAAATGATTGCCACGATTGGCTTTGAAAACACCTTTTTCCCAAAACCATTTTAAAAGTCGTTCGTCAAAGTCGCTTTTATTGACCTTGATTTTTTCCTTTTTCTGAGCCTTTCTGGTTAGGTTTTCAAGTTTTCTGAGAAGCTTGTCTTCCTCTTCCAGTTGCTGATCGAGGATAATACGATGAAAATGACGGACGCAGTCACTACCGATTGGAAAGAGGCGTTGGCCTGTGACACCATTAAAGAGTTCGTAGGCGTATTTTATGGCATTCCCGCAAACACAATTACTACGGCCAATGCCATTAAAAATCAAGGAAACTTCATTCCATTCCTTGGTAGCTTGATCCCAAGTATCGGCTTTTGAAGCCTGTAAAACCGCATCGTGCAGGGATTTTCTAACTGGAAGTGTCATGAGGTCTCCTTTCTAGGTTATACTTTTACAACTTGAACCTCATCTTTGCCGAGCAAAATCAAGTATTTTTCAATGTTTTCAATCGAATAGGCTCGTGATAAAGCTTCTCCGTATAAGGCTAACTGACCACGATAGCGGTCTATGAGTTGACTTGGTTCATCGTAATGGTCTGTTTTGTAGTCGAAAAGAACGATACGATCCTTATAAAGAAGATAGCCATCCAAGATTCCACGAACAACAAAGTCTTCCTGACTCTTTTGGTCGCGTTTGAGCATGGAGAAAGGTTGCTCGCGATAGAGATGATTTGTATTGGCGAGAATTTCTTGACCGAGTGACGTATCAAAGAAGGCTAGGATTTTAGAAAGATTGATCTTGTCTCTAACAGCTGGACTAGTTTGAACTTGTTTAAGAGTATCTTTCAGGCTAGCAAGTGTTGGTTGCTGACCAAGGTCCATTCTCTGCATGAGTTCGTGGGTTGCACTACCAATTTCTGCTCCTGTTACCTTTTCTTTAGTTGAAAAATCTGGTAAATCAAAGCTGATTGGCTTCTCTGGTGATTTGGTTTGGTTAGCAATTTGTACCCCTTCCATATCCATTACTGGTTCGTAGAATTTCTTGATTTGGCTTGGAGTTTGGACACTAGGGAGTTCAATAGCTGCACGGTGAAGCGTATTATAGACTTCTACTTCTTTTAGCATTTCCAAAGCTTCTTTGATAGTTTCTGACTGGCGATTGTCTGCTTGAGAGCTATCTTGGAGAGGGCTCTTGTTTTCCAATTCTCCGATAGCTTCTCTAGTCAACTGGTCTTCACCAACAAAACGATAGCTAAAGTTGAGATTGTCCTTGGTAAATACTTTACTGATAGCCCAGACCCAATCTTGGAAATTTCTTGCTTGCAGTCTGGTATTGCCATCTAATTTTCCATTGTTTGCTGCTGGATATTCCTTGGCTTCTAGCTTTTCACGAGAACCCTTGCCGACAAGATAGAGTTTTTTCTCAGCTCGCGTCATGGCAACATATAGCAGACGCATCTGCTCTGAATAGCTAGCCAGTTGCAGTTCTTTCTCATTCTGCGTATAAGTTAAGCTAGGAATAGAGAGTTTGATGGTTTTAGGATAGTGTGCTTCCACTGCTCCTGTTTCCACTTTGGCAATGTATTTGACACCAAGCCCATTTTGACGACTGAGAATAACTTCTGACATCGAGTCTTGCTTGTTGAAGTCCTGATCCATATTGAGGATAAAGACATAAGGAAACTCCAGTCCTTTGCTCTTGTGAATGGTCATAAGTTCCACGGCATCTTTAGGCGGTGCGACGGCTACGCTTGCGAGATCATGCTGGGCTTCCAAAACCTGATCAATCATACGAATAAAACGAGACAAGCCCTTGAAATTACTCTTTTCAAACTGATCTGCTCGCAGAGCTAGGGCGTAGAGATTGGCCTGTCTAGCAGGTCCGTTTGGCAAAGCCCCAACATAGTCATAATAAAAACGGTCGTTGTAAATCTTCCAAATCAAGTCATAGAGAGAGTGGGTTTTGGCATATAAGCGCCAAGAATCCAAAATATCCATGAATTGATTGAGTTTTTCAGCTAGAGCTGTATGAATCAAGTTTTTCTGACTTGTTGCCAGTTTTTGAGCATTGACCAGTTTCTCATAGAGATTTTCTTGGATTTTATTCTCTGCTTTCTGGAGGGATAAACGTGCCAACTCGTCCTCATCAAAACCAAACATTGGAGACTTCATCAGAGCAACTAAGGCATAGTCTTGCAGGGGATTGTGAATGACACGAAGCGTATCCAGCATGACTTGCACTTCTAGGGATTGGAGATAATTGTTTTGCTCACCGTCGGTTTTGACAGGTATCCCGTACTCAGACAGGGCAAGAAGAATCTGGTCATTACGACTGCGGCTGGAAGTCAAAAGGGCTATTTCTTTAAAGGTAACACCTTTTTCCTGATGAAGCTTTAAGATTTCCTTGATGACCAGGCGCATTTCCCCAGTGAGTTTCGTTTCTGCTTGGCTTTCTTCTTCCTCTTGCCCACTATCGTTCTTGTCGTAGAGGAGAAATTCTGCCTTATTTTCTGGATTGGGAGTTAGTTTGGTATTGGCAAAAACAAGCTGGTGCATGCTATCGTAGTTGATTTCGCCGACCTCCTGGTCCATAAGGCGTCCAAAAACATCATTGGTTGCTGACAGAACTTCTGAACTACTACGGAAATTTTCCTTGAGCAAAATCAGCTTTCCTTCTTGAGGATTTTGCGCATAGCGTTGGAATTTTTCATTGAAAATCTGGGGATCTGCCTGACGGAAACGGTAGATGGACTGCTTGATATCTCCCACCATAAAGCGATTGTGACCATTCGACAGCAATTCCAGCATCCGTTCTTGAATGTGGTTGGTATCCTGATACTCATCGACCATGACTTCATGGAATCTCTCTTGATAAGTCTCGCGAACTTGTGGGAAATTCTCTAAAATCTCAATGGTGTAATGACTAATATCAGCGAATTCAAAGGCATTTTCCTGGTGTTTGCGTTCACGATAAGCCTCCACAAAATCACTCATAAAGGTTTGGAAGGTTTTAGCTAGATCCCAGGTATCTTCATGATAACGCTCTTGATAGTCGAGAATGGTTATCTGGTCTGACAGTTGTCCTAGTTTAGCAAACTGGACCTTTCTCTCATCGTTATAGGCATCAGCCAGTGGTTTCAAATCGGCCTTACGACTGGAGTTAGCCAGAGCTCGACCATTTTTTTCCTTAGAGATGGCGACAATACGCGCAAGCACAGCTTGATAAGCCTGGCTATCGGACTCTTGATTTAGAGAGTCAACTTCTTCCAGAACCTGTTGAACAACTTCTAAATAGGCAGCTTTTGGAAACTCCTTGGCATCGTTATCCAGATGATAACGGAAGAAACTTTCCAAGTCCCAAAGCGCTTGTTTGATTTGCTCGGTCAGTTTCTCTTTTTCATTTGCAAAGTCAGCTTTTTCAAACCCTTTGAGAAAAGACTCGTTCAGCCATTTTTGGGGACTGCTGGTGGATTGAAGGAAATCATAGATTTTGTAGACTTGCTGGCGCAGACCTCGTTCATCCTTGCCACGTCCAGCAAAGTTCTTCACCAAACGGCTAAATTTCTCTTTATTCTCACCTTGGTAATGCTCTTCAAAAACCTGATGAAAAACTTCGTTTTTTAAAATTAACTGTTCACTTTCATTTTGCAAAATACGGAAGTTCGGTGCGATATCAATCAGATAGCCATGTTTGCCAAGGAATTTTTGTGTGAAAGAGTCCATGGTTCCAATGGCAGCGTTTGGTAGATCTGCCAATTGACGTCCCAAGTGTTGTTTGAGATCAACATCATCGGTTTCTTGGATTTGTTGGCTGATTTTTTTCTCCAAGCGCTCTTTGAGTTCAGTAGCAGCCTTGACGGTAAAGGTCGAGATAAAGAGTTGGCTGATTTCCACGCCACGTGCTAATTGGTCCAGAATACGCTCTGCCATAACAAAGGTCTTCCCTGAACCAGCAGACGCTGAAACAAGGATATTTTGCCCTGCCGTATAAATGGCTTCAATTTGCTCGGCAGTTTTCTTCTGTTCCTTGCTCGAACTCGCTTCTGCTTCTTGCAGTTTTTGAATTTCTTCCTCCGTTAAAAAGGAAATGGGCTTCATCGATTCAACTCCTCTCTCATTTTCTCAAACCAAGCTTGCTTGAGTTTTTCTCCGACCAGACGCTTGCCGTCAGCCAACTCTAATTTCTCAAGGAAACGGGCTTGTCCTAAGTGATAATTAGCTTCAAATCCAGTGATGGCTTGATGTTGCTGAACGTATGGGGCAATACTTCTGCCGTTCTCTGTATATGGATTGATGGCAAACTGGCCTTCTAAAATCTTTTCAGCAGCCTTCTTGTAAAGATGGGCATTATAGTCTAGTAGGAACTGGAACTCCTCGTCTGTCAGCTGATTGGCCTTGTTTTTGTTGTAAAATTCGCCCAAGTGACTGCTTTCTTTTTCTAAAAAGAGCCCTTGGTATTTCATAGACTTGCTGGCTTCTGCTACTGCTCCAGACAAACTTTTAACAGATAATAAAGATTGGACAGGTTCAGCCATTACCAAGTACATGGCACCGAAAAAGTTCTGCTCCCCTTCTCTTTTTAGGGCAGCAAGATAGGTTGGCAGTTGGGAATTGAGCCCATTGAAGAAATGAGGAAACTGGAACTGAGTCAGACTAGACTTGTAGTCCACCACCCCTAGCGCTCCATCAGCTTTCAGGCGATCAATTCGGTCAACCTTGCCTCGCACATGGACACTGCGACCATTATCCAACTGAATAAAGGCCTGGTCCTTACCGCCAAATGTTGCCTCCTCTTGAATGGTTTCAATGGCTGGATTATGACGAAGGATGTGGCCCGTAGTTCGCGCAACATCAAGTAGAATTTCTTTTGTAAACTGGGCTTCCAAACTTTCCTGATAAATAGCTTCAAATTCGCGTTCTTGGCTGGTTTCTTGAATAGCTTGTTCCAAGCGTTGGTCAAATGGATTTTCAGCAGGTAGTTTCAAGGCACGTTCAAAAATACGGTGTAAAAAATTCCCGTGACTGCGAGCATCTGGGCGCAGGCGCAATTCTTCCTGCAAACCAAGGACATAACGGAGGAAATAACTGTATTCATTGCGGTAAAACTCCGTCAAACCAGATGTAGACAGGTAAAACTCTTTGTCAACAGGGTAGAGAGCCTGCAAGGTCTCTTTCTCTAATGGCTTGCTGCTTGGACTGGTTGGGAGGGCTGGATTTGTAAGACCTTTTTGATCTAGTTTTTTCCCCATCACACGCGCCAAAACCTTAACAAAAGTTAAATCTTGCTCCCTATCACTCGTCTCGCCCTGCTGGTGATAGGCAACGAGACTGGACAAGAGACTGTGATAAGAACCCATATCTTCTTTGCTAAGATTTTTATGGTTCATTTTCTTTTCTCTTCTGCTAAATCCCAAACTCACCAGTTCCTGAAGATAGGCCGATTCTTTACTCTCATTTTCATTGAGGAGACTTGGTGCTGACAACACCAACTGTTTGCGAGCAGCATTGACTAATGAAAGCATGGTATAGCGATTTTTCTTGAGATTTTCGCTACTTGCAATCAGTAATTGTGCTCCCTCTTCAGTCGCTTGGTTTAGGCTTTGTCTTTCTTCGTCTGTTAACAGGCTGGTGTTTTGCGCAATTTTTGGTAAATGATCCTGAGTCAGCCCAATGGCATAGACAAAATCAGCCGTTAAGGGCGCAATCAAATCGTAACTCTGCACCAGAACGGTGTCAACAGTTGCTGGAATGGTACGATACTGGGATAAGCTCATTCCAGAATGGAGCAAGGCTAGGAAATCCTCTAAACTAACCTGTGAACCAGCAAAAACCGTCGCAAATTGTTCTAAAACATGGCAGAAAGCCTTCCAAACTTCGGCTTGTCTTTCCTGTTCTAGAGTTTCCATAGTAGCTGTCAATTCTTGCATCTGCTTGCTTAAAGCAGCATTTTTTAGAAAAGTATTCCACTTTTGCAAGAGATTTTCAGTCTTTTGCTTCCGACTGGCAAATAAGGTTTCAAGTGGCGCCAAAACGCGCAGACGAATAGCATTCAAACGTTCCAAATCGAATTTTCCATGGTGGGATTTGGTGAAGGTCTGCTGAAAAGCTGGCAAGCCATTGATGCCAAGATAGCGGAGATATTGTTCAAAAGCATCAATATCCGCTTGGCTAAGGTCAGTATACAGACCAGTTCTGAGAAGATTAATCAAATCCTCCTGACGGAAACGGTAACGTTTCAAACGTAAAATAGACTCCACATACTGAGTCAAAGGATGATGAGCCATGGATTCACTTCTACCAAGATAGAAAGGAATCTGATACTGGTCAAAAATGGTTTTCAGCGATAACTGGTAAGAAGCCACATCCCCTAAGAGAATGCGAAAATTCTTGTAACTCAGTTCTGGATGGTCATGTAATTTCTGACGAATAGCGCGAGCCACCAACTCCAACTCTTCCTTTTGTGTCAAACAAGACCAAATTTGCAGATTTTCACGGTCCTTCTCATTGATATCCAAGGTAAGTTCTGAGAAATCATAAGAAGACTCCAGCAAACGAGAGGTCTTATCAAAACTATCCATTTTCTCATGAGTCTGAGAACGTTCCTGAGCAGGTGTTTGGTATTTTGCCCCCAAATGATGAAGAAATTCCACACTGGCTTGGTAGAGATTCCCTTCAGTGAACGGACTGGTATAAGCCTTCTTGCTTGCATAGGCCCCAATAACAATCTCAACACCCTTGCCATGAAGTAGATCCACTACACGCTCTTCCTCAGCTGAAAAACGGGTAAATCCATCAATAACCAAGGCAATCTGACTGAAATCACTACTTACCTTATCATTCTCAATAGCCTCAATCAAATGGGACAACTGACTTCCCTGAGCCAACTGACCTTGATTGAGATAGGCAGTCACTTGCTCAAAAATCAAGAGTAAGTCTACTCGCTTATCTTCATCTGTTAAACTTTCCAGGTCTAAAAAGTTCATCTGAGCAGTCATCATCTCATGATAAAGTTCAATCAACTGCTGGATAAATTGAGGATCCTGCTTAATTGCACCATACACACGTAAGTCTTTGGGATCCAGTTCCGCAAGACATTTATAAAAAGCCATTCCAAGCCCGATGTCATCTAGACTCGTCTTAGCTGGCAAATCATTTAAAACCAGGTAACGAGCCATCTGAGCAAAACGCGTGACGGTAATCGCAAAAGAAGCCTGCTGGGACAAGCATTCCAGCACGGCGCGTTCCTTTTCAAAAGAAAGAGAGTTGGGGGCGATGTAGAAAACCCGCTTGCCAGCAGCAACCAGCTCTTCTGCCTCTCTCGTTAAAATTTCAGTCAAAGAAGTCCGAATATCAGTATAAAGTAATTTCATCTCAGCCTCGTTTGCTTTATCAAAGTTTCTTACTCTATTATAGCAAAGTTCGCTTCACAGTCCAAATCCAAAATTTTAGTTGACAATCATTTAATTAGCAAATCAATCATGCTTCATCATCAACTTTCATATGCTGAAAGATATAGAGAAAAAAGTCTTTGGAAACTTCAAAATGTCCATAACGAAGTCGAGAAGTATAGTCTTTCCATTCAGGATGTTGTCTGGCTATTTCTATGGAACAATCTTTGACTGGTTGATAATACTCGACATTTCGTCTAAAGGGAAAGAATCCTTCGAACTGCTCTACTTGATAGGCCTTTTCGTCTATAATTTTACCTACGGCCACAAAAGCCTGTAACTTATCATGACCATTCATATCGTATTTGGGACTATAGTATAAAAAGTAGTCACCTTTTTTCATACGATTTAAGGGGCCGCCCTTTCCATGACAGACCTGGCAAAAATTCCCTTCAACTCCTCTTAAAACATGGTTCTTCGAAACAACTCCGACCCAATATCTAGGCATTTTTATCCTCCAACTCTACTAACATGCGATTAAAAACTTCTCTATCATTAGATAGTTTTTCAAAAAATTCTTCATCAACCCCTTCTACTAAGGGTAAAGCTTGATTGACCTTCTCCGCGCCAGATTTCGTCACTGAGACTAGTTTTGCCCGACTATCCTTTGGATGTTGATCGCGTTTAATGTAGTCTTTCTTCTCCAGTAGTCTAACAATCTGGGAAACCGTCATGACATCCATACCAGAGAACCGAGCAATATCAACCTGCGTTACATATTCCTCTCTATTAGACAGAAACAAAAGCGAAGTCAAAACGATAAATTGAGGCAAAGTGAGGTCAACCGATTTCAAAACTCTTTTTAAATTGCTTTCCAATTTGTTGTAAACTTTAATGAAAAGAAGACCTGTAGACTCTGTTTCATCATTCTTGTAAATTGAATTAAAGTGATACTTTGACATTTTTTCTCCTAAAATATTAAGTATGCTTATTATATAAGAATTTATTTTGTTTTTCAAGAAAAGGAAAGCCGAATTTTACAATTCTGTCAGACATTTTATAGTCTATATGCTATAATAAAAGCAAAACACCTAGAAAAGGAAGTCTTATGATTAAACTACTAGCCTTGGATATGGACGGAACCCTCCTTAACGAAGCCAAGGAAATCCCGCAAGCCCACATAACTGCCATTCACCAAGCCATTGAAAAAGGTGTCAAACTGGTTCTCTGTACAGGTCGCCCGCTTTTCGGTGTCCTTCCCTACTATAAAAAACTAGGACTGGACCTCCAGAATGAGTACGTCATTGTCAATAATGGTTGTTCAACTCACCAGACCAGTGACTGGGGTCTAGTTGACTGGCAAGAACTCAGTCCAGCTGACATTGAATACCTCTATGACTTAGCAGAAAAAAGCGACGTCCAGTTGACCCTTTTTAATGAGGAACATTATTTTGTACTCGGTGGCAAGCCTAATCAAATCGTTCAAAATGATGCCAAGTTAGTCTTTTCAGACCTGACTGAAATCTCCCTTAAGGAAGCTACTAGTGGCAAATATCGGATGTTCCAAGGTATGTTTTTAGGAACAAAAGAACAAACAGACGATTTTGAGCAGCGTTTTGCGACAGAACTCTGCCAACGATTTAGCGGCGTTCGTTCGCAGCCTGTCATTTATGAAGCCATGCCACTTGGGACGACAAAGGCTACTGCTCTTTCTCAACTGGCAGCGATTTTGAAGATCGAGCCCTCAGAAATTATGGCCATGGGCGATGCCAATAACGATATCGAAATGCTCCAGTTTGCAGGACTTGGCATTGCAATGGGAAATGCTAGCGATTATGTCAAGTCCCTTGCTAATGACGTTACAGCCAGCAACGATAAAGACGGTGTCGCGCGTGCCATTGAGAAGTATATTTTATAAGAAGAAGCCCAGTTCGTGTCAACTGGGTTTTGATATTTAAGAATTTCTAAAACTTTAGAAACTCTTTAGAAATACTTGAGCTTTCTTTGATTTCTATAGCTTATACTAAAGTTAGAAAAATAAATCTAAAGGAGAAAATCATGAAAACAGTACTCGAAATTCATGGACTGACCAAACGATTCGGCCAACAAGCTATTCTTCAAGATCTTAGTCTAACCATAAAAGAGGGAGATATTTATGGTCTAATTGGAAAAAATGGAGCAGGTAAAACTACTCTTATCAAAATCATTACACAACTATTGTTTGCGGATAAAGGAACTGTTTCCCTCTTTTCTAGTCAATCGGAAAATGAGTGGACCAAAGCTCTATCTCGCGTGGGTTCAGTTATCGAATCACCTGTAGCCCATAATCATTTAACAGCTTATCAAAATCTGAAATATTATTGTATGATTCGCCATATTCCAAATGCTGATAAGGTGATTCAGGAGACCTTGGACTATGTTGGCTTGTCAGATACAGGGAAAAAAGTCTTTCGTGATTTCTCACTAGGAATGAAACAAAGGCTTGGCATTGCCATTGCCCTCCTATCAAAACCCGACTTCCTGATCCTTGATGAACCTATTAACGGTCTCGACCCAATTGGAATCAAAGAATTTCGTCTTATGATCCAGCGGCTCAATCAAGAAAAAGGAATAACTATCCTCATCTCTAGCCATATCTTGTCAGAACTCTATCTCTTAGCTAATCGCTTTGGTATTCTGGATCAAGGTAAGATTATCCGTGAAATCAGTAAAGCTGAATTTGAAACACTGAGTGAGGATTATATTGTGCTTAAAACAAGCGACAAAGAAAGAGCTTGTCAGGTATTGAAAGAACAAATCAAGCTCCAGTTTAAGGTTGTCAATCCTGACAATGAAATCCATATCTTTGGTAATGAACAAGATGTCAAACAGATTCTTAAGCAACTAACTTTGTCCGATGTTGCTATTGATGAGATATACTTTGCCCGTCAAAACCTAGAAGAATACTTCACACAATTGGTAGAATAGGAGAAAAATCATGATACATACCATTCAAGCAGATTTTTACCGTCTTTTCCGCTCCAAAGGATTCTGGATTACAGAATTCATTCTCTTTGTTCTCTTGCTAATGGGTGCCACTATCGGGGCTACAGGACATTTAATGTCAGTAAATACAACACCACCAGAGACTCCAACCCATGGTTGGAATGGGATAGAAGCTCTAATCAACGCGTCCAGCAATGGTTCAAACCTCGTTTTTCTCTGCATCATCCTAACCTGCCTCGTTCTTGGGGTCGACCTAATCGGCAAACTATATAAAAATAGTTTGACTGTTGGCGTTTCTCGTACAGAGTTTTTCCTTGCTAAATCCTTTGTACTAGCAAGTATCGCTCTCTTACAACTCATCACCAGTCTTGTGATTGCCTTTATTCCCGCGACTCTACTAAACGGACTTGGTACAATGCCTGATGGTTTTATTGCCAATCTCCTCTTGACGATTTCCCTTCAATTTCTCTGCCTTCTCGCTTGGCTTTCGATTGTTTCCTTTATTCTCTACCTAACTCATTCTTATCTTGCCGTATTTATTGGTTATCTGATTAGCTCTATCGTCCTTTCTATGCCAATGCTTGTTTTCCCAGACATTGAAATTCTACGATATTTAATTCTAGATTTTGCCTATGCTATGACTACTAATAGTCAAGCTATTCTCTATACCATCACGGTTTGCGTAACGGTCATACTTTTCTTCTCTTTCAGTGGACTGACTATTTTCAAGAAGAAAAGCTTATAAAAAGGACCTCCTCTAGCCTACAGAGGAGGTTTCTTTTCGTTAAAAATAAATGAAAACCGAAAACCACTGCCCATCTGTGCTTAGTTTCATCTCCGCTCCAAGAAGATGAACCAATTCCTCGGTAATATAGAGACCTAAACCAGAGGATTCTTCTGTGTCTGATAGATTTTCAGAATAAAAACGATTGCTGAGATTGTCTATATTCTTGATTGGTTTTTTAACAAGATTACCAATTTCCAAAACAAGCCTATTTTCTTCCTTTTTCAAAGAAAGCCGAGCTTGCTCCTTGCCGTGCTTGAGAACATTTCCAAGGAGGTTTTGTAAAATTCTATCCAGAAAGTCCACATCAGTCGTCGTTTTCAATCCTGGTTCAACGTTAAAATCAAGAACAATATGAGAAGATTGAAAAATGTCATAATAGGCTAAAGTCTTCTTCGTTATAAAAGTTGATAAATCAAGTTCTTCCAGTTTCAGTTTGACTGCTCCTTCCATCAAATGACGATATTCGAGGAGAGCTTCCAAACGTTTGGAAACCAAATCAAGGTGATGGGCTATTTTGTTTAAAGTTTCTGGGTTAGGTTCAGGATTTTTTATCAGTTGCTGAGTATATCCGGAAGCGATTGTCAAAGGTGTCCGAATATCATGAGCAATGTTACTGATTGCCATATCTAGGGTGCGTTTTTCACGCTTCATGATTAGCAGATTTTGCTCCACTTCTTGAAATAGATTCTCAATTTGGTTATGTAGACGCAAAACGGTCTTTGAAAAGAAGTTTACACCAATCCTTCTCATGCTACCAGAGCGAATCTTTTCTTCGATTTGTCTGCTTAAATCTCTAACTGCTAGATGATAGCGAATCAAAGAAATCACCAAAATGATGTTAATGAGGAGCAATATAGATATCAAAATATACATCATTGCTTGTCTCCTTTTAATCGAACACCAACTCCCCAAATGGTTTCGATGTACTCGTGATTTGGATCCAGTTGATGCAGTTTTTTACGGAGATTGCTTAGATGAGTGTTGAGCGTATTGTCTCCAGGCAGGTAACTTTCTTCCCAAATCAATTCATAGAGTTCTTCTTTGGTGAAGATCTTTTTAGGATACTGGAGCAACATTTGGAGAATCTGACACTCTTTCTTTGCAAGGCGAATGGTTTCAGTTGCGTTACTTATTTCAAAACTATCCGCATCGAACTGGATATTTTTAAAGTTTTGTACGAAGTTATCAATTTCTCTTCTATTTCCTGACTGATGTTCCCCACTTTGGCGTAATTGCACGGTGACTCTGGCAAAGACTTCGTCCAAATCAAAAGGTTTTACTACATAATCATTGGCACCATCTAAGAGATATTGGCTGATGAGCTTTTTATCACCTAAAGCAGTAAGCATGATGACCGGAGTCTGACTCGTTTGTCGAATAGCTTGCAAGACTTGGTCACCATTTTTCCCAGGAAGCATGATATCTAGCAAAACGAGATCAATGCCACCTTTATCAAACTGCATGATACCTTCTGTGCCTGAAAATGCTTGAATCACCTCGTGTTCCTCTGCAAGAAGGGTTCTTAAGATTTCCTGGATTTCATTATTATCTTCAATTACAAGTATGCTCGCCATAAACCTCGTCCTTTCTAAAACTATTATAACATGTTTTGTTGGGAATTCCAGATACAGAAAAGCTCCTCTCACATTTTAAGCAAGAAGGAGCTAATGAATATTGAATCTACTTAACCAAATAAGCAATCAAGGTTATAATCCATAGATGAGCTGGGTAGAAAATATAAAAGAAATATTTACTCCAACTGGTTTCTTTTCCTCGCTGTCCATTATACAAGGCCGTAAAAGGAAATACGGTGATAAAGAGCCAGTCAGAATTGAAAAGCATCATTTCCAGTGTTTGGTGCCAAGTGTCGTAAATTTGGATGGAAGTCACTAACAAGAAGGCCCACAGAAAGGCATAGAGGAGATTTCGCAAGCCTTTGCGATTTCGACAAGAGTAACTAATCAAGAGAAATGGTAGCATGGTGATACCACCCTCAGTAAAAAGACAACCGAAAATCAAGAGACCAGCAAGCCCAATCCGACGCCACAACTTCTCTTTTTTATCCAGCTCTTTTCTGGGAAAACCAATCCAAAGCATGGTAACACCGATGGCCAAAGTAAAGAAAATATTATTAGTGACCATTACTCCTTTGGATGCAAATAGGGCATTGAGGAGGCTATTTCCAGCAAACATGATCAGCGCCCAAGACCAGAGGCGGATGAGGTAGTTTTTCAAATTTCGAGTATGGATGAAGCCTTCCATAGCCATATAGGCAAACCAAACTCCCACACAACGGGTCATAGCGTGAAAAATACCTTCCCACAGAGGAGAAACGATCCCGGTAATATGCGGGATATGGTCTAGAACCATTACTGCCGCCATCAGGTACTTCAACTGCGTCGCATTCCATTTTCTCATAATAAACCTCTTTCTTTTTGATCTACATAGAGTATAGCATACATTTCCACGTATAATCGTACACCTATCTTACATTTAAAAAGCCTATCTTACATTTTTGTAAGACAGGCGTGAATATCAAAAATTTATTATGAAAGATACCTTCTAGTCCGTAATTCGTTTGTACATTTCTGGTCTTCTATCACGAAACAGTCCCCAGTTGAGGCGTTCGCTTGCTCCCTTATCAAGGTCATAAGTGGCTAACAGAACAGCTTCACCTTGTCTTTCAGCTTGCTCTAGAATAGCTCCTGTTTCATCTGTCATAAAGGAGGAACCGTAGAAGTCAAGACTGGAACTTTGTCCACCATTTTCCTCACTAGGAGTGACTTCTTCCAAACCGTAACGATTGACTGCAATGACTGGGACAATATTAGCTGCTGCGTGCCCTTGCATAGTACGTTGCCAGTGACCACAACTGTCTGTATCCAAAATTGGTTCTGAACCGATTGCTGTTGGATAAAAGAGTAACTCTGCTCCATTTAACGCAAGACAGCGCGCTGTTTCAGGGAACCATTGATCCCAACAGATACCGATACCAATCTTGGCATAGCGAGTATCCCAGACCTTGAAACCAGTGTTGCCAGGCGTAAAATAAAACTTTTCTTGATAATAATGATCATCTGGTATGTGGGTCTTTCGATAAACACCCAGCACTTCCCCATCTGCATCAATAACGGCAATAGAGTTATACAAGACATTGCCATCTTTTTCATAGAAACTGATTGGTAAAACGACCTTTAGCTCCTTTGCAATGGTTTTAAAATGCTGAATAGCTGTATTGTCTGTCACCGACTGGGCATGCTGGTAGTAGTCATACTGGCGTTCTTGACAAAAGTATGGACGTTCAAACAACTCGGGTAAGAGAATAATTTGTGCGCCTTGTTTTGCAGCTTGGCGAACTAAACGTTCCGCTGTTTGGATATTCGTTGCCACATCCTTGTCGCATTGCATCTGGATCGCTGCAACTCTTACATTTCTCATCTTTTTCTCCTATTCTGGGATTTGTTGGGTGATACAGTGAATATTGCCACCACCTAAGAGAATATCTCTGGCTGGAATTCCTACGACCTTACGGTTTGGGAAACACTTGTTGAGGATATCTAGGGCCACTTGGTCATTGACATCCTCAAACTGGGGAACCAAGACAGACTTGTTGGCAATATAGAAATTGACATAGGAAGCTGCAAGACGTTCACCTGCATAACGCTCTTCTTCACCTTCTTCATAGATATAGCCTGGCAAATCCTCTTCGGTTACAACTTGATGAAGCGCTGGGATTGGCAATTTATGAATGGTGAAGTGACGACCTTTTGCATCTGTTTCTTTTTCTAAAAGCTCAAGGTCAGCTGCAGACATGGCATATTGAGGATCATTTTGATCATCTGTCCAAGCCAAGACAAGCTCTGCAGGACCAACGAAAGCGGCAACATTGTCAACGTGTTCATTGGTTTCGTCCTGATAAATACCATAAGGCAGCCAGATAACTTTTTCAGCGCCAAGGCACTCTAATAAGGTATTCTCGATTTCCTCTTTACTGAGATGAGGATTGCGACCAGTGCTTAGAAGGCAACTTTCAGTCACAAGAATGGTTCCTTGACCATCGCTATGGATTGCTCCGCCTTCCAGTACAAAAGGTTTAGCATCATAGACAGGCATTTCCAAGGCCTCAGCAAAACGACTAGCTACTTGGTCATCCTCTTCATAATCTTGATAAAGACCATCGACTGTACCACCCCAGGCATTGAAAGACCAATCGACTGCCAATTTTTCTCTTTTATCATTGACAAGAATAGTCGGACCCGTATCACGCGCCCAGGCATCGTTTGTAGGGATATCTAAATAAACAACCTTGTCTCCTAGATAGGACTGGGCTTCAGATAGATAATCTTGCTCCACCAAAAGGTAAACCCTTTCCCCTTCTGCTATGGTCTTGATAATCTGAGTAAATGCTCTTTTTGCAGCCTTACCTTGAAAGGGCCATGAACCTGGTCGAGTCGGCCAGATCATGAGGGTACCATGATGGGGTTCATATTCTGCTGGCATACAATAGCCTAATTTCTTTGGACTGTCCATTATGATAATCTCCCTTTAAAGTCTTGATAGCCGAAGGTTTTGACTAAGCTGCAGTCACCTTGCTCGTCCATGAGATAGAGACTTGGCAAGCCAATACCGTTAAAGGTATTATTTTTGACAAAGGAGTAGATTGCCATGTCTTCAAAGTAAAGTCTATCACCGATTTGGACTGGATTTTCAAAACTATAATCACCAATCACATCACCCGTCAGACAGGTATTGGAAGAAAGTCTATAGGTATGGGCTTTTTCCTGCGGTTCAAAACCATTTCTCAAAGGTGGACGATAGGGCATTTCAAGTACATCTGGCATATGGCAGGTTGCAGAGGCATCTAAAACCAAAATATCCATACCGTTTTCGACAATGTCCAATACTTCAGTTGCTAGATAACCCGCATTGAGCGCAATAGCTTCACCCGGCTCGATATAGACTTCAAGATTGTAAGTATCTCGGATACGCTTGATTTCAGAAATCAGCAAATCCACATCGTAGTCTTCTCTTGTAATATGGTGGCCACCACCCATATTGAGCCATTTGACCTCATGTAAATAAGGACCAAACTGAGCTTCTACAGCTTTCAAAGTTGTCTCTAAATCATCCGCCCCTTGCTCACAAAGGGTATGAAAATGAAGCCCATCCACTAAGTCCAGCAAATCACTCGGTACCTTGTCTAGGCTAACTCCAAAACGAGATCCAGGTGCACAAGGATCGTAGAGCGCGTGATCTCCTTGAGTTGAACACTGTGGGTTGAGACGCAAACCAACACTAATACCAGCCTCTCGGCAACGAGCCCCATGTTTCCGCAACTGTCTCTCCGAATTGAAGACGATATGGTCCGTTATCTCCAGCAATTCCTCCAAGTCTGCATCCTTGAAAGCAGGTGCAAATACATGGACTTCCCCTGGGAACTCTTCTCTAGCTAACTTAGCCTCATAGAGACCACTAGCCGTCGTACCTGACAGATACTGACTAATCAAGGGATAGGTTTTGTAGAGGGAATAAGCCTTCTGAGCAAGTAAAACCTTGCAGCCCGCTTCTTCCTGAACTTGCTGTAAAATCCGGCAATTTTCCTCTAGTTTGGCTAAGTCAATGACGTAGGCTGGTGTTGGTACTTGTTCTAACTTCATTAGTCCACCATTTGCGGATTTTCAACCACAACCCAAGGCAAGCCATACTCATTCAAAGCTTCAATAAATGGATCTGGATCCAATTCTTCAAGATTATAAACCCCAGGTTGTTTCCAAGTACCATTCATCACTAATTTTGTCCCAATCATGGCTGGAACACCAGTCGTGTAAGAAATGGCTTGTGAACCAACTTCTGCGTAACATTCCTGATGGTCGCAAACATTGTAGATATAGATGGTCTTTTCAACACCGTCTTTGACACCTGTAAAGATACAGCCGATATTGGTTTTTCCAACAGTGCGTGGGCCAAGGCTGGCAGGATCAGGAAGCAAGGCTTTTAAGAATTGAATCGGCACAATGTCTCGTCCATTAAAGTTAATAGCATCTGTACGAAGGAGACCAACGTTTTCCAAGCATTTCATATGCGTTAGATAAGATTGACCAAAAGTCATAAAGAAACGAATACGTTTGACTCCAGGAATGTTTTTGGCCAATGATTCGATTTCTTCATGGTGAAGAAGATACATGTCTTTTTGTCCAACTTGAGGGAAATCATACTCACGCTTGATAGACATAGCTTCAACTTCGACCCATTTTCCATCTTCCCAGTAAGAACCTGGCGCAGAAACCTCGCGGAGATTGATTTCTGGGTTAAAGTTTGTTGCAAATGGATAACCGTGGTCCCCACCATTACAGTCTAAAATGTCGATATAGTGGATTTCATCAAAATAGTGTTTAAGGGCGTAAGCAGAAAAGACGCTGGTCACACCTGGGTCAAAACCAGATCCAAGCAGAGCGGTCAAGCCTGCTTCTTTAAATTTTTCCTGATAAGCCCATTGCCATGAGTAGTCAAAGTAAGCTGTAAAACCAAGTTCCTTGCAGCGTTTTTCGTAGATGGCACGCCACTCAGGATCTTCTGTATCCTCTGCCTCGTAGTTAGCTGTGTCGATATAGTGAACTCCAGTCGCTAAACAAGCATCCATAATGGTCAAGTCTTGGTATGGTAAAGCTACGTTTAAAACGGCTTCTGGCTTGTAGCTTTCAATCAAGGCAATGACCTCTTCTACATTGTCAGCATCAAGAGCAGCCGTCTCAATCTTAGTACTTGTTTTACCTTCCAGTTTAGCCTTCAAGTCATCACATTTTGACTTGGTACGGCTAGCAATCATAATCTCTGTAAAAGTTTCGCTATCTAGGCAAATCTTTGAAATAGCAACTTGGGCAACGCCCCCACATCCAATAACTAATAAACGACTCATTTTTTTCCTTCCTCTTCTTCTAAAATGTCCTCAACATACTTGGGCAACATAAAGGCTCCCACGTGTAAGTTTGCAGTGTAGTATTCTGTGAAAAGCTGGCGTTTTTTCCAGCCTTCCTTGTCAAAATCTTTAACAGGGTGATATTTTTTCGATGCAAATCCAAACAACCAATAGCCAGCAGGACTGGTTGGGATATGTGCCTGATAAACTCGGCTGATTGGAAAGGCTTGATCGACCTTGCGGTGCATGCTTCGGCAAGCTGACTCATCCTCGTCAAAGAAGGGACTGCCATGCTGATAGATCATGATGCCGTCTTCTTTGAGAGCTCTGTAACTGTTCCCGTAAAATTCCTTGGTAAAGAGCCCTTCCGTATGTCCAAATGGATCCGTCGCATCGTTAATAATGATATCGTAATCATCCTCACAGTTTCTCAAAAAGCGTAGCCCATTTTGGTAGTAAATGGTAACACGAGGATCATCTAGCCCTGCAGCAAAATCTGGGAAATACTCACGACAGACTTCAACCAACATCTCATCCGGTTCCACAATATCGATTTGTTCCAATTCTGGATACAGTGTCAAAACTTGGGCAACACCGCCGTCGCCACCCCCAATAACCAAGACTTTCTTGGGATTTGGGTGGACAGCCATGGGAACGTGGACGGTCATTTCATTGTATACAAAATCATCTGCATCTGAAAACAAGACATGGCCATTTAAGATTAATATTTTCCCAAAAGCTGGCGTATCTAATACTTCGATATCCTGCCATTCACTTTTTCCAGCGTAGAGTTGCTTGGCTGTTCTCAAGGATAATTTCACATCTGGAGTATGAACTTCAGAAAACCATAAATCCATCTAGTTCTCCTTTCTTTCAATGACATTGATGTGATTGACCTCTGGATCTTCCGTTCCTTGGAGGGAACAACCACGTTCCTTGGCAAATTGGATATAGTCTACAATTTCTCGTGTAATGCGTTCACCTGGTGCTAGGATTGGAATCCCTGGAGGATAGCACATGACAAATTCCCCACAGACTTGTCCAACAGAATCATCCAAGGTTAAACTTTTTCTTTCTGAATAGAAGGCTTCTTGTGGAGACAGCACCAACTCGGGCTGGATATATTCTCCAGCAATCAAATCTTTTCCATCTCTTGAGTAGAGTCTCTTGATATCCGCCAATGCACCGACCAAACGTTCGATGTCTTGGATGCGGTCACCGATGGAAATATAAGCCAAGATATTGCCAATATCCCCGAATTCAATCTGAATATCGTATTCATCTCGCAAGAGATCATAAACCTCTATTCCTGTTAGCCCAATTCCCTGAGTGTAAACTGACAGCTTGGTCACGTCAAAATCACAAACGGACACACCGTCTATGAGCTCTTTTGAGTAGGCATAATAACCACCGATAGCATTGATTTCACGACGAGCATACTCAGATAGTTCAATGACTTTCTCAAAAGACTCTTTGCCACGAAGGGCTAAGTTGCGACGAGAAATATCCAAACTAGACATAAGTAGGTAAGAGGCAGATGTAGACTGGGTCAGGTTAATGATCTGACGAACGTACTCAGAATTCATCTGCTCCCCGATAAGAAGGATGGAGCTCTGGGTCAAACTCCCACCAGACTTATGCATAGAAACCGCCGCCATATCCGCTCCAGCGTCCATAGCAGATAGTGGCAATTTATCTGTGAAATGTAGATGAGCTCCATGGGCTTCATCCACTAAAACAAACATGCCAGCTTCATGAGCCATTTCTGTTAAACCCTTGAGATCTGAACAAATTCCATAGTAAGTAGGATTGTTAATCAAAATGGCCTTGGCATCTGAATGCTCCTTAATTGCCTGCGCAACACGGTCATTTTCAAGACCTAAAGCGATGCCGATTTTAGGATCTACACTCATCTCGATATAGATGGGAATGGCGCCACATAGCACCAGCGCATTGATAGCAGATTTATGGACATTACGTGGCAGAATAATCTTATCTCCTGCCTTGCAGGTGGAAAGAATCATGGTTTGAACAGATGAAGTTGTTCCACCGATCATGAGAAAGGCATGCGCTGCTCCAAAAGCATCCGCAGCCAGCTCCTCTGCGTCTCGAATAATCGAAATGGGATGGCCTAAATTATCCAAGGGTTTCATCGAATTGACATCAATGCCAACACATTTTTCTCCCAACAATTCAACAAGTTCTGGATTTCCCCGTCCGCGTTTGTGACCTGGTACATCAAAGGGAACAATCCGTTTCTTTCTTAGCTTTATCAGACCTTCATAAATAGGGGCCTGATTTTGATCTAACTTTTTCAAGACATACTCCTTTACCGTATTTTTAGCTCCTCAAAATGATGAGGGCGACCAAAGGTTGACTTATGAAAAAAGGCTCTATAATATTTGTAGTGGGTAAATCCTCTATAGATATTATGGAGCCTATTTTTGTATAGAAAAAAAGTCCCAT
>NZ_JBJUSF010000079.1:0-525 GCF_046098195.1 Streptococcus sp. ST14 | reverse complement strand
AGCGCTTTTGCTAGAAGCACATAGTCATCACTATCTGTCGCAGCGCCAATCAAGGAAATCGGGGTCACCGATACACGTTTGTTGACAATGGGAATGCCCAGCTCCGCAGCTATTTCGTCACCAACTGCCACCAAATCTTGAGCTTTCGTGGTGATTTTTTGATAGATTTTTTCCGCTGCTCGCTCAATATCCGTATCAATACAGTCGAGAAGTGAAATCCCCATGGTAATCGTCCGAATATCAAAATTCTGCTCCTCAATCATGGAAATGGTTTCAGTAACTTGCTTTATATCCATTTTTCACCTCTATTAGATATTGTACATAGCGTCAAAAATCGCTGCACTTTGAATGTTAATTTTGACATTGAGTGTATTGCCAAAGGCTTCAAATTCATTGCGCAATTCTGTAAAATCTTTCTTCTCTTCACTAGAAACAACCGCCATCATAGTGAAAAATTCATCTAAAACAGTCTGTGATATATCATCAATATTCAAACCAAGCTCTGCAATTTTGCTCGAAACTCCT
>NZ_JBJUSF010000078.1:0-545 GCF_046098195.1 Streptococcus sp. ST14 | reverse complement strand
GCCATCTTTTTCAAGTTGTGAGGGTCATCATTCAAATGATTCCAAAGATCATTCAAGGCATCCGAATAGTGATTGAAGCCTAATATCCCAGCCCATTCACCACCAGTCCCCTCATTCCAGTTACTTTCTGGTTTCCACTCACTACCGTAGCGAAAGTTCATGAAAAAGATCATGTCATCGATGTTTGTCCAATAGTCTACCTTATCATTTGACTTCTCTCGATCTCGTTTACTAATTTGCAGCCAGGACTTGTTCAGGTCAAATTCATTTTGTTGGACAGGACCACTTCCTCCAAACATGGCCATAAATGCCCCAAATACTGCAAAGATGAGGAACATCAAGAAATAGGACTTAACTGCTAATGAATTGGATAGAATGGAACGTAGAGGCTTTGTCACAACCTTCAAGACCTTTCCTGTACCTCTTGATACTTTCCCAAATTTTGAACGAGCTATACGATTCCTAGTTTGTTTCATCTTTTTGCTGAGTTTTCCTTCCCAGGAGAACTCTTTTGGTGTTCGAGTATACCCTCGCCCTCTGATGAA
>NZ_JBJUSF010000077.1:0-545 GCF_046098195.1 Streptococcus sp. ST14 | reverse complement strand
GCCATCTTTTTCAAGTTGTGAGGGTCATCATTCAAATGATTCCAAAGATCATTCAAGGCATCCGAATAGTGATTGAAACCTAATGTCCCAGCCCATTCTCCACCAGTTCCCTCATTCCAGTTACTTTCTGGTTTCCATTCACTGCCATAGCGAAAGTTCATGAAAAAGATCATGTCATCGATGTTTGTCCAATAGTCTACCTTGTCATTGGACTTCTCTCGATCTCGTTTACTGATCTGAAGCCAGGACTTGTTCAGGTCAAATTCATTTTGTTGGACAGGACCACCGCCTCCAAATATGGCCATAAATATCCCTAAAACAGCAAAGATGAGGAACATTAAGAAATAGGACTTGACAGCTAAAGGATTGGATAAGATGGAACGCAGGGGCTTTGTCGCAACCTTCAAAACCTTTCCTGTCCCTCTTGACACCTTCCCAAACTTTGAACGTGCAAGTCGCTTTCTGGCCTGTTTCATCTTTTTGCTGAGTTTTCCTTCCCAGGAGAACTCTTTTGGTGTTCGAGTATACCCTCGCCCTCTGATGAA
>NZ_JBJUSF010000076.1:0-560 GCF_046098195.1 Streptococcus sp. ST14 | reverse complement strand
CAAGCCAATCTTGCCAATAGCAGTTCATCAGCCATCGAACAAGAAATTACAAAAGTTCAACAACAAATTGGAGAATATCAAGAGTTGAGAGATGCTATCATAAATAACAGAGCACGCTTACCAACTGGCAATCCACACCAGTCAATTTTGAATCGTTATCTTGTAGCCTCACAAGGACAAACACAAGGAACTGCAGAGGAGCCATTTTTATCTCAAATTAATCAAAGTATTGCAGGTCTTGAATCATCTATGGCAAGCCTCAAAATTCAGCAAGCTGGTATCGGAAGTGTAGCAACTTATGATAATAGTTTAGCAACTAAAATTGAAGTACTCCGCACACAGTTTTTACAAACAGCCTCACAGCAACAACTAACCGTGGAGAATCAATTAACAGAATTAAAAGTACAACTAGATCAAGCGTCACAGCGCTTGGAAAATAATACCTTAACCGCTCCAAGTAAAGGTATCATTCACTTAAACAGTGAATTTGAAGGTAAAAATAGAATTCCAACTGGTACAGAAATTGCTCAAATATTCCCTGTCATCACAGATACAAGAGA
>NZ_JBJUSF010000075.1:0-575 GCF_046098195.1 Streptococcus sp. ST14 | reverse complement strand
CTCAAGAATTCAGATCGGTTTAATCCTTTTCATTACATGAAGTCTGAGCTAGATATTGATCGTATCTCTGAAGCAATTACTGAGGGAACGAAGAAGAGTGAGCATACTGGAGAGGACTTCTGGGTTCAAGCAGAGTTGATGCTGCAACGTGCATTGATTGGTTATCTCTATTTTGACTCGAAGGATCCTGAAACTGGAGTCCAGTTATACATGCCAAACTTGGGTCACGTTGCGGATCTATTAAGAAATATGTATCGAGAGGATCCAGATGTACCAAGTCCTGTCGAGCAGATGTTTGAGGAACTGAACGAACATCAACCTAACAACTATGCTTATAAACAGTGGAAATTATTCCAAAACTTCAGAGGTGAGACAAGAAACAGTGTGGTAGCGATTTTGTCTTCTCGCTATTCTATCTTTGACCATGAAGATGTCCGAAACTTGATCAGTGAAGATACCATGGAAATGGATACCTGGAATACGAAAAAGACAGCCGTTTTTATTGCTATTCCTGAAACCAATAACGCCTTTAATTTTCTTTCCTCAATCTTGTTTGCGATTGGTTTTGAGGTTCT
>NZ_JBJUSF010000074.1:0-585 GCF_046098195.1 Streptococcus sp. ST14 | reverse complement strand
CAATGGCTACTGGTTGGGTTAAAGACAAAGGCTTATGGTATTACTTAAACGAATCAGGTTCAATGGCTACTGGTTGGGTTAAAGACAAAGGCTTATGGTATTACTTAAACGAATCAGGTTCAATGGCTACTGGTTGGTTTACAGTTTCTGGTAAATGGTACTATACCTATAATTCAGGAGATTTATTAGTAAACACGACTACACCCGATGGCTATCGAGTCAATGCTAACGGTGAGTGGGTAGGATAGGTATCCATTAGCTAAATCTAATCATTCTGAACTAAAAAATCTGGCTCTTTGTCAACTGTAGTGGGTTGAAAAAAAGCTAAGCTCGAGAAAGGACAAATTTTGTCCTTTCTTTTTTGATATTCAGAGCGATAAAAATCCGTTTTTTGAAGTTTTCAAAGTTTCGAAAACCAAAGGCATTGCGTTTGATAAGTTTGATGAGATTATTGGTCGCTTCCAATTTGGCGTTTGAATAGGGTAGTTGAAGGGCGTTGACGATTTTCTCTTTGTTCTTTAGAAAGGTTTTAAAGACAGTCTGAAAAATAGGATGAACCTGCTTCAGATTGTCCTCAATGAGTCC
>NZ_JBJUSF010000073.1:0-615 GCF_046098195.1 Streptococcus sp. ST14 | reverse complement strand
TAGTTGTTAGTGAACTAGATGCAACTCCTGAAGGATATCTTTTATTTAAGGAATTAGTAGAGGAGGAAAGAGTATGCCTTTAACAAAAGCACAGGCAAAATCGCTGGATATTTTAGAAGTAGCTCGTAGCCTTGGAATGGAGATGAAGCGAAAGTCACATCGAGAGTATTATTGGGCTGAGCATGACTCGTTTAAGATTGATACTGTGAAGAATACCTGGCATTGGTATTCACAAGCAGATAAGTATGGGGACACCATCAACCTTGTCCAAGAAATGCGAAATGTCAGCTATAAGGAAGCCATGGTATTCTTAGAGACAGGTTCCTTTCCTGAAGCAAAACCAGTAGAGGAAGAACGTCAACCTTTCAATTATACACTAGCCCCTTACGAACAACGATTTGTGGAGGCGAGATCCTATCTCAAGGAGATTAGAGGTCTCTCTGATGATACAATCGACTTCTTCCTGGAAAAGGGAGTATTAGCCCAAGCTAAACGTAAGGATAAAGATGGTGTTATAGAAGATGTCTTGGTTTTTAAATACTTGGACAGAAATCAGCAACTGGTAGGTGCGAGCCTCCAGGGACTTGTTCCTGATCAAGAACGTCATCCTGGCAA
>NZ_JBJUSF010000072.1:0-641 GCF_046098195.1 Streptococcus sp. ST14 | reverse complement strand
ATTGCTTCAGAGATACGATCAATATCTAGCTCAGACTTCATGTAATGAAAAGGATTAAACCGATCTGAATTCTTGAGTCGAATCAAATCAAAGATTTTAACAGCATAGCCAGCTTTCTCAAGCATCTTCCCAACTTCGTGTACCAGATTTCCTTTAGGATCTGTGACAACAAAGTTTGAGTTCATCTGCATTAAATTTGGCAATACAAAAGTAAAGGTTTTACCGTCTCCTGGAAGACCAATGACAATCACATTTTTATTGAGCTGGACATTGTAGGCTAAGCGAAAATTAAATAGGCCCATTTTGACCTGTTTTGAAAAAATCATATTCTTCTCAAAATCAACGTCTTCAAACCGTCTCATTTCCTTCAAAGTCGCAAAACGAGCACTACCTTGTTCTTCTCCTTGGCGATATAAATTCTTATCCATAGAAGCATAGACAAGCATTGGGAGACCGAATCCGATCAACCCAGCATATAAGGCTCCTGAATCAAAGAAAACACCAAAAGAGAAGCGTTCCCAGTGTTCTAGCAACCAACGAAGTCGCAACATTCCCATAAAAGGTACTGCTGCAGTCGAAAGTTGGTAGTAATGGTAAAAGGACTGGAAAATAACAAATGAAAATAGCCCCACCACCAGGTA
>NZ_JBJUSF010000071.1:0-641 GCF_046098195.1 Streptococcus sp. ST14 | reverse complement strand
ATTGCTTCAGAGATACGATCAATATCTAGCTCAGACTTCATGTAATGAAAAGGATTAAACCGATCTGAATTCTTGAGCCGAATCAAATCAAAGATTTTAACAGCATAGCCAGCTTTCTCAAGCATCTTCCCAACTTCGTGTACCAGGTTTCCTTTAGGATCTGTGACAACAAAGTTTGAGTTCATCTGCATTAAATTTGGCAATACAAAAGTAAAGGTTTTGCCGTCTCCTGGAAGACCAATGACAATCACATTTTTATTGAGCTGAACATTGTAGGCTAAGCGAAAGTTAAATAGGCCCATTTTGACCTGTTTTGAAAAAATCATATTCTTCTCAAAATCAACGTCTTCAAATCGTCTCATTTCCTTCAAAGTCGCAAAACGAGCACTACCTTGTTCTTCTCCCTGACGATATAAATTTTTATCCATAGAAGCATAGACAAGCATTGGAAGGCCGAATCCGATCAGCCCTGCATATAAGGCTCCTGAATCAAAGAAGACACCAAAAGAGAAGCGTTCCCAGTGTTCTAGCAACCAACGAAGCCGCAACATTCCCATGAAAGGCACTGCTGCAGTCGAAAGTTGGTAGTAATGGTAAAAGGACTGGAAAATAACAAATGAAAATAGCCCCACCACCAGGTA
>NZ_JBJUSF010000070.1:0-679 GCF_046098195.1 Streptococcus sp. ST14 | reverse complement strand
TAAACGGCTTAACAGTCACAACCGAGGATGGGAAACAACACAATATTTCTCGTATCCATCGAAAATTTCAAATTGTAAACCAAGGTAAAACGGGCCTAAACGATGTCTATGTCTTGAATGATCCAACAGAAGGCTTTGTAGTAGCTCGAAATGATGGAACAGGTGGAGCTGCGGACTACATGAACTTCCTGGTTACAGATACCTACTACTACAATGAGGACGGCCAAGAAGTAGCTTTCAAGGCATCTGAAAAGACACCTGCAGCCTTGACCTACTCGTCTCTAAACCACAACCCTATCGGGTGGGAAGGCGCAAAAGCCATCAATGGGACACATGTTGAAATCAATGGATCAACTGTTACTCAAAACAAGGATTATGGCTATGTTTATGCAGAAGACTATAACCGTGAGGAAGAGGTAGGTCATCTTTGGGATACTTCCTCTTCAGCATATCAGTACAAGGGTGCTGCTCTTGGAGTCTTTAAGGAAGGGACAACCTTCACAACCGAATTTATTCAATGGGATGGACCAGAAAGTCCAAATGGCCAAACCTATTGGTTTGCTTTGAATACGAAGGTTGTAGCGCCAGTTGTTGAAGTTCCAGCTACTGCAACTATTACTAAAACAACCGTGAAGCCAGTTAAGACTGAACCTGTATCAGCTGAATTGGTCGAAGCGAA
>NZ_JBJUSF010000006.1:0-96031 GCF_046098195.1 Streptococcus sp. ST14 | reverse complement strand
ACATGTAGCGGACTAATACTAATAGCTCGAGGACTTATCCAAAGTAACTGAGAATACGAAGTGTGAGGTTTTCTTGGTATTTGATAGATATTCAATTTTGAGTAGGTATTACTCAGAGTTAAGTGACGATAGCCTAGGAGATACACCTGTACCCATGCCGAACACAGCAGTTAAGCCCTAGAACGCCGGAAGTAGTTGGGGGTTGCCCCCTGTGAGATATGGAAGTCGCTTAGCTCGAGGGAGTTTAGCTTAGTTGTAATTGAGAGGAAATCGAAATTACAATCGGCGGATGAGAGAAACGAAGTTTCTTACCGTTGGCTGAGCTAGACTCCGCCCTTTGGGAGTTTAGCTCAGCTGGGAGAGCATCTGCCTTACAAGCAGAGGGTCAGCGGTTCGATCCCGTTAACTCCCATAGGTCCCGTAGTGTAGCGGTTATCACGTCGCCCTGTCACGGCGAAGATCGCGGGTTCGATTCCCGTCGGGACCGTTTAAGATAACGGAAGTTATTTTAGACTCGTTAGCTCAGTTGGTAGAGCAATTGACTTTTAATCAATGGGTCACTGGTTCGAGCCCAGTACGGGTCATATTTGCGGGTTTGGCGGAATTGGCAGACGCACCAGATTTAGGATCTGGCGCTTAACGGCGTGGGGGTTCAAGTCCCTTAACCCGCATAATAGAAATCAGCCGGCTTAGCTCAGTTGGTAGAGCATCTGATTTGTAATCAGAGGGTCGCGTGTTCAAGTCATGTAGCCGGCATTTTTTTATATAGAATAAGAGGTCGATGCGAACGTAGTTCAGTGGTAGAACACCACCTTGCCAAGGTGGGGGTCGCGGGTTCGAATCCCGTCGTTCGCTTAGAGAGGCCGGGGTGGCGGAACTGGCAGACGCACAGGACTTAAAATCCTGCGATTGGTAACGATCGTACCGGTTCGATTCCGGTCCTCGGCATATAATGATGAGCACCCTTAGCTCAACTGGATAGAGTACCTGACTACGAATCAGGCGGTTAGAGGTTCGACTCCTCTAGGGTGCATTTTTTTATTTAACGCGGGAAGTAGCTCAGCTTGGTAGAGTACTTGGTTTGGGACCAAGGTGTCGCAGGTTCGAATCCTGTCTTCCCGATTTATGGCGGTGTAGCTCAGCTGGCTAGAGCGTCCGGTTCATACCCGGGAGGTCGGGGGTTCGATCCCCTTCGCCGCTATATTGATCTTGTTGGACCTTTAGCTCAGCTGGTTAGAGCTCTCGGCTCATAACCGAGTGGTCGTAGGTTCAAGTCCTACAAGGTCCATTGTAAATAATGGAGGATTACCCAAGTCCGGCTGAAGGGAACGGTCTTGAAAACCGTCAGGCGTGTAAAAGCGTGCGTGGGTTCGAATCCCACATCCTCCTTTTTATATTAACGCGGGATGGAGCAGCTCGGTAGCTCGTCGGGCTCATAACCCGAAGGTCGTAGGTTCAAATCCTGCTCCCGCAATTTGGCTCGGTAGCTCAGTTGGTAGAGCAATGGATTGAAGCTCCATGTGTCGGCGGTTCGATTCCGTCTCGCGCCATATTTTGTTTTATTAAGCGGGTGTAGTTTAGTGGTAAAACTACAGCCTTCCAAGCTGTTGTCGCGAGTTCGATTCTCGTCACCCGCTTTGAACGAAGTTCAATTACCAAGTTTTTGAAACTTGGGCGCGTAGCTCAGGTGGTTAGAGCGCACGCCTGATAAGCGTGAGGTCGGTGGTTCGAGTCCACTCGTGCCCATTAATAGGAGAATTACTCAAGAGGCTGAAGAGGACGGTTTGCTAAATCGTTAGGTCGGGTAACCGGCGCGGGGGTTCGAATCCCCCATTCTCCGTGAGTTAAGAGGGCTGTTAGGCTCTTTTTTTGTAAGCAAATCCCCCTTCTAAATCGTTAAAAGGGGGATTTGTTTATTACCAATTTGTTAGTGATATTTCTCCGCTATTTAGCCAGATAGTTTGTTTATCTTCAAGTTCAACTTGAAGTTGACCAGATTCTGAGATTTCTTTTGCAAGACCTTTTTTCAATTTTTCATCTAGCTGGAAGGTAACTTCTTTTCCAAGAACGATTGATCTTTCTTTATAGATATAAAGTAGCTCATCTGAATCCGTATTGTAGAAACAATTCCATATTTCGCTGATGAGATCATTACGACTAATTGGTGCAGGTGCTGTAAATAGGCTACCTGCTTTTTCTTTGAGGTTATCTGGGAAGTCTGCTATAGAAAAATTTATACCAAGTCCGATAATGACGTCTGTAACCAAGTCTGTCTCAACTGATGTCATCGCTTCAGTGAGGATACCTGCTATTTTTTTATTTTTAAAGTAGATGTCATTTACCCATTTGATATCTACTTCTATCATAGTTAGATTTTTAATGGCTTTGTAGACTGCAGCAGCTACAAGGAGAGTATAGGATGGGAGTTTTTCATAGGGAAGATTGGGTTGAATATGCAGGGACATATAGATCCCACCCTGAGATGGAGAATAGTAGGGGCGCTGAAAGCGGCCACGACCTGCTGTTTGACAGGTTGAAAGATAGAGTGTATTTCCTTTGTTTCCAGCTTCAATCCCTTCTTTTGCATCTGTTTGAGTGGATTTTGTTTCTGGTTTGTAGAGAATGTTTAAGTTGGTTTTCTCCTGGATTATATCAGGCAATATCAAATCGCCTTGGATCAGCTTGTAACCTCTATTTTTAATACTGTCTATCATGAGTCCTTCTTGTTGGAGACGTTGGATTGCTTTCCATATGGATGTGCGGCTTAGATTCAGTTCTTGGCCAATTTTTTCTCCGCTGACATAGTCGTTTTCTCTGGCTAGTATTTGGTAGACTTGTTGGTGTGATTTCATTAATTTTCCTTTCTAACTAGGGAGAGGTGAGGGAGTTCTTTTCGAGTCTGGCTGGGTGTTTTATGAAAAAATTGCTTGTAAGCTTTCGAGAAATGGAGTGGGTCTGAAAATCCGACAGAGTACGCAATGACTTTAATTGATTCTTCAGTATGTTCCAGAAGTTGTTGCGCACGCTTCATTCGAACGAAAAGTAAATATTCTTTTGGAGAGAGTTGGTGAAATTCTTTAAACACACTAGTTAAGTAACTTCTATGAACCGATAGCTCTTTTGCTAAATCTTGAATGGTGAGCGATTGTGGATAGTGACTATCAATTAATCGTTTGCAGTCAAGATAGAGCTGGTGGGTTGATGAAATATTCTCTTTTTTCTGATTGGGAGCAATCGTTCCTAGATGAAACATTAGTTCATGGAGTTGTCCCATAATGTGGAGTTGAGCCAATTCATTTGATTTTGTTATTTGAGCGAAGCGGACAATATCTGAGATGAGTTTTGCAGTTGTTTGTGTATGACAGTTATTTGACTGGATGAGGTAGGATTGATCAGAAATTTGAGATAGAGCAAAGTAGTCAGGTGCCCTCCCTCCAGTGATCCCCAACCAGTAGTAAGCCCAAGGATCCTGGCTATCTGCTTGATAGAATGTTAATTCATCTGGTTTTAGTAAAAAGAAATCTCCTGCCTTTAAATCAACAATTTTCCCCTTATAATGGAATTGACCTTTTCCTTTAGTAATGTAATGGAGTACATAGGTATCTCGAATAGCTGGGCCAAAAGAGTAGTTAGGCGTGCATTCTTCATAACCGTAGAAGCTAAGAGAAAGATCAATTGTTCCAGTCTGGTATTCTGAAAAAACGAGCATGGGCCACCTCCTACCTAACATTTTACCATACTTTAGAGACATTTTTCTATTTTAGAAAGCGCTTTTATTTGCTAAAATTTTATCAGGAAATCGATGAGGTACAAGTTATGGGAATTCGGATAGAGAATAATCTATTTTACATTGAGAGTAAAGGTTTAAGTTTGATTATTGAAAATAGGGATGGGTTCTTATTATTAAAACATTTAGGAAAGACTATTAAGAACTATAGAGGCTCTAATAGTGTTTATGAATGCGATCATGCTTTTTCAGGTAATCCAACAGCTACTAATCGAACCTTTAGTTTGGATACGCAACGTCAAATTTTTGGGCAACATGGTTTGGGTGACTTTAGAAAACCAACTTTACAGGTTCAACATGATGCAACTGAAGTAACAGACTTTCGATTTGTAGAAGCAAAGATTTTAAAAGGTCAGAATGGTCCACAGGGCTTACCTTCTCCTCACAGCATGGATGGTACAGAGACTCTTGTCTTGATTTTAAAAGATCCTCAAGCTAAACTTAATCTGACTTTGTATTATACAGCTTTTGATAATGATGCGACAATTGCTAGTTACAGTAAATTGGAGAATAATAGCAATCAGGAAGTTGTCATTCATAAGGACTTTTCTTTCATGGCTGATTTTCCTGCTGCAGCTTACGAAATAGTGACTTTACAGGGAGCTTATGCTCGTGAAAAGACTGTCCGACGTCAACAGGTAGAACAAGGAATCTTTTCGATTAGTTCGAACCGTGGAGCTTCTGGGCATGCTCAAACACCAGCTCTTCTATTATGTGATCAAGGAGTTACAGAGGATGCTGGGAATGTGTTTGCTCTACAACTACTGTATAGTGGAAACTTCGAAGCTTTTGTCCAAAAGAATCAACTGAATGAAGTTCGGGTTGCTATTGGCATTAATCCAGAAAATTTTTCTTGGAAGTTAGATCCTGAGGAAAATTTTGAAACACCGGTAGCTTTAGTGACTTATTCAGATAAGGGATTAACTGGTATTAGTCATGAAAGTCAGAATTTTGTACTTAAGTACATTATGCCAAGTAAATTTTCTAAAAAAGAGCGTCCAATTCTAATTAATAACTGGGAAGCTACCTACTTTGACTTTCAGAGAGAAAAATTGTTAGAACTAGCTGATGAAGCTAAGAAAGTTGGTATTGAACTTTTTGTATTAGATGATGGGTGGTTTGGTAATCGCTTTGATGATAATCGTGCTTTAGGTGATTGGGTTGTGAATGAGGAAAAATTGGGTGGAAGTCTAGAAAGTCTGATTTCAGCGATCCATGAAAGAGGTTTGCAGTTTGGGCTTTGGTTAGAACTGGAGATGATTTCTGTTGATAGCGACTTGTATCGTAAACATCCTGACTGGGCCATTCAGGTTCCAGGTTATGAGCATACCTATTCTAGAAATCAATTAGTACTTAATCTTGCCAATCCCCAGGTAGTAGGATATTTGAAAAATGTCTTAGATGAACTCCTCTCTCATCATAAAATTGACTACATCAAATGGGATATGAACCGTAATATTACTAATCTGGGGAATGGTTCAGTTTATCTGGAAACCCAGATGCAATCTCATCAGTACATGCTGGGGCTTTACGAACTCGTTTCTTATCTGACAGAGAAACACAGTCATATTCTCTTTGAGTCCTGCTCTGGTGGCGGTGGCAGAAATGATCTTGGTATGATGCGTTATTTCCCACAAGTCTGGGCTAGTGATAATACTGATGCCATAGCACGTTTACCTATACAGTATGGATCATCCTATCTCTATCCAACCATTTCTATGGGAGCTCATGTGTCAGCAGTACCAAATCATCAGATGGGACGAATGACACCATTGGAAACTCGTAGTCATGTAGCAATGATGGGAAATCTGGGGTATGAGCTTGATTTGACAAGTTTATCAGATGAAGAGAAGGCTGAGATTGCTAATCAGGTGAACTTGTATAAAGAATTGCGACCAGTAGTCCAGTTGGGGAATCAGTATAGGTTAATTAATCCCGATGCTGAATCCAATGAAGCAGCTGTACAATTTAACTATGAAAATCAAACGATTGTGACCTACGTCCGAGTCCTGTCAGTTGTGGAAACAATGGAAACCACCTTGAAACTGAAAGACTTAGAAGTGGAAGGGCTTTATGAGCTGGAAGGGACAAACATTGTTTACTCGGGTGCAGAGCTCATGTATGCAGGTTTAACTGTTACCTTATCACCAGGAGATTTTTTGAGTAGACAGTATAAATTCAAAAGACTATAATAAAAGCGTATAAATTTATCAAGGAGGCATTCCAATGAAATGGTATAAGAAAGCAGGTTTTCTTTTAGTAGCTGGGGCAAGTTTACTAGGCCTCGTGGCTTGTGGTCAGAACAATCAATCAACTGATGGCAAGGTAACGATTGAGTTTTTTAACCAGAAGACCGAGATGGCAGATACCTTGCAAAAGATAGTGGATGATTTTGAGAAGGAACACCCTAATATTGATGTGAAGCTGACTACAGTACCTTCAGCTGGAATTGTTCTAAAGACTCGGATTTTATCAGGAGATGTTCCAGATATTATTAATATCTATCCTCAAAATATGGATTTTCAGGAGTGGGCGAAGGCAGGTTATTTTGCGGATATGACAGGAAAACCCTATCTTGAGAACATCAAGAATGACTATGCTGAAAAGTATGCAATCAATAACAAGATTTATAGTGTGCCTTTAACGGCCAACCTTTATGGAATCTATTACAATAAAACGAAGTTTAAAGAATTAGGACTTGAGGAACCGAAGACTTTTAAAGAATTTCAAGAGATTGTTAAAAAGATAAAAGATAGTGGGAATTCTCCATTTGCGGTTGCGGGCAATGAAGGCTGGACATTAAATGGTTACCACCAACTTTCTCTCATTACTATTACAGGTAGTGGAGATGCGGCTAATAACTACCTTCGCTTTTCAAAACCAAATGCTATCTCTGCAGATGATGCTGTTTTAAAAGCCGATGCAGAACGACTCGATTTATTGGCAGATAATGCTCAGGATGGTTGGCGTGGTGCTTCTTATAATGATGCGGTGGTAGCATTTTCGAGTGGAAAAGCCTGGATGATGCCACAAGGATCATGGGCATTAGCGGCAATTAATCAACAGGATCCAAAATTTGAGGTGGGGATGTTTGCCTTTCCTGGAGAAGAAGTAGGAAAAGAAGTCACTGTTGGTGCAGGGGACATGGCATTATCAACTTCAGCTACTACCAAACATCCGAAAGAAACCGAAGAATTTATCAGCTATATGACTAGTCCAAAAGCTATGCAGTCATACTATGATGTAGATGGATCACCAGTTGCGGTGAAAGGCATACAGGAAAAAGAAGATTCAGCGCTTGCAGCTATTTCTAAACTGGCATTTACGGACAAACATTATGTTTGGTTGGGCCAACGCTGGAACTCTGAAGAAGACTTTTTTAATCTAAGTGCAGGTTACCTGATGGATAAAAATCTGAAAAATATGGCAAACAATCTCAATGCTTTCTTTAATCCAATGAAGGCAGATTTGGACTAGAATAGGAGTTAAGATGATATGGCTATTCGAAAACTTTTAAATAAATACTGGAGTTGGACATTTTTGCTCATCCCGCTTGCTTTACAAGCTATCTTCTTTTACTTTCCAATGGTATAAGGTGCTTTCTATAGTCTGACTAACTGGACTGGATTGACCTATAATTATAAATTTGTTGGTTTGAATAACTACAAATTGTTGATGATTGATGGGAAATTCTTCACAGCCATAGCCTTTACTTTGATTTTAACTCTGGCATTGATTATTGGAGAGATTACGATTGGGGTGGTTGTGGCACGAGCCTTAAATTCTGAGATGAAGGGGCAGACCTTCTTTAGAGCTTGGTTCTTTTTCCCGGCTGTTTTGTCTGGTTTGACAGTTTCCCTGATTTTTAAACAATTTTTCAACTATGGTCTTCCAACGATTGGAAAAATTTTAGGGATTGGTTTTCTACAAGAGAGTCTATTGGGGACACCAGTCGGAGCGGTAGTGGCAACTATTTTTGTTCTTCTATGGCAAGGAGTAGCTATGCCAATCATTCTCTTTCTTGCTGGTCTTCAGAGTATTCCAAACGATATTTTAGAGGCAGCATCAATTGATGGTGCAACAAGCAAACAAACCTTTTGGAAGATTGAATTACCATATTTACTGCTAACGATTTCTATGGTTTTTATCCTGGCTCTTAAGTCCGGTTTAACAGCCTTTGACCAAATTTTTGCCTTGACGAGTGGTGGTCCTAATAATGCTACAACGTCTCTTGGTCTTTTAGTCTACAACTATGCTTTCAAGAGTAATCAATATGGATATGCGAATGCAATTGCCTTGATTTTATTCTTAATTATTGGAATTGTTTCTCTGATCCAAATTAAACTATCAAAGAAATTTGAAATCTAATAGAGGAGTCCTACACATGAAAAAAGAAGAAAAATTGAATCAGTTTTGGAAATACGTCCTCTTGATAGTCGGTGGTATTCTTATACTTGTTCCTTTGTTGGTAACGGTATTTAGTTCTTTCAAGACAACTAAGGATATCATGAATCATTTCTTTAGTTTGCCCAATCCTTTTACCTTAAGTAATTATGAACGATTAATTTCGGATGGAATTGGAGGGTATTTCTGGAATTCAGCAGTTATTACGGTGTTATCATTGATTGTAGTAGCTTTCTTTATACCAGCTGCAGCTTATTCCATTGCTCGAAATATGTCCAAGAAAAAAGCCTTTGCAATTATGTATTCGCTTTTGATCTTAGGAATATTTGTTCCATTTCAGGTGATTATGATTCCCATCACAGTTATGATGAGTAAACTCGGTCTAGCAAATATGTGGGGGCTAGTAATACTCTACCTAACTTATGCTATTCCACAGACCCTCTTCTTGTATGTTGGTTATATAAAAATCAGTGTACCGGATAGTTTGGATGAAGCTGCGGAAATTGATGGGGCTGATCGTTTTACAATTTATCGTCGAATCATTTTTCCAATGTTGAAGCCCATGCATGCGACAACTTTGATTATCAATGCTCTCTGGTTCTGGAATGACTTTATGTTGCCACTGTTGATTCTGAATAAGGATTCCAAGATGTGGACTTTACCTCTCTTCCAATACAACTACCAAGGTCAGTACTTCAATGACTATGGCCCAAGTTTTGCATCTTATATTGTGGGAATTGTAACGATAACCATTGTCTACCTCATCTTCCAAAAACATATCATTTCAGGAATGAGTAACGGGGCAGTGAAGTAAGAAAGTGCTTATGGAATCTATAATTCCATACATAGAGGAACAGTTCAGCTTATTGACAATTCTATGTAGAAAAAAGAAAGTAGTACTTGGTTGCTTGCAGTCTATATTAGTACTGAACAAAAATCTAAAAATATCTTTCATTTACGAAGCCAGGTCATATAAGACTTGGCTTTCATCAGAAAAAGGAGACCATCTATGACCATTCAAAATAAAACTATGTTGATTACTTACTCAGATAGTCTTGGAAATAACCTTAAAGACTTGTATGAGAATTTGGAAGAACATTTTGGCGATGCTATTGGGGGAGTTCACCTTCTACCATTTTTCCCGTCAACAGGTGATCGTGGATTTGCACCAGTGGACTACGATGAAGTGGATCCAGCGTTTGGTGATTGGGAGGATGTTAAGCGTTTAGGTGAGAAATATTATCTTATGTTTGACTTTATGATTAACCATATTTCTCGTCAATCGAAATATTATAAGGACTATCAAGAAAAACATGAAGCTAGTGAATTCAAAGATCTCTTTCTAAACTGGGATAAGTTTTGGCCGGAAAATCGTCCGACACAGGCTGATGTGGATTTAATTTACAAGCGTAAGGATCGTGCACCAAAGCAAGAGATTCTTTTTGCAGATGGTTCAGTAGAACATTTGTGGAATACTTTTGGTGAGGAGCAGATTGATCTTGATGTGACCAAAGAAGTAACGATGGCATTTATCCGTAAGACGATTCAACATCTAGCAAGTAACGGGTGTGATTTGATTCGCCTAGATGCTTTTGCTTATGCGGTGAAGAAATTGGATACCAATGATTTCTTTGTGGAACCAGATATTTGGGACTTATTGGATAAGGTCCGGGATATAGCAGCTGAATACGGTGCAGAGCTCTTACCTGAGATTCATGAACACTATTCGATTCAGTTTAAAATAGCGGACCATGATTACTATGTTTACGATTTTGCCCTTCCAATGGTGACCCTTTATACTCTTTACAGTTCCAGAACAGAGAGTTTGGCTAAGTGGTTAAAGATGAGCCCGATGAAGCAATTTACGACTCTAGATACCCATGATGGGATTGGAGTGGTGGATGTCAAGGATATCCTGACAGATGATGAAATTGACTATGCTTCAAATGAGCTCTATAAGGTTGGAACGAATGTCAAACGTAAGTACTCTAGTGCAGAGTATAACAATCTAGATATCTACCAAATCAATTCAACCTACTATTCTGCGCTCGGAGATGATGATGTCAAGTACTTCCTCGCTCGTTTGATTCAAGCTTTTGCTCCAGGCATTCCTCAGGTTTACTATGTGGGTCTATTAGCAGGAAAAAATGACTTGAAATTGTTAGAAGAAACCAAAGAAGGTCGAAATATTAATCGTCATTACTATAGCAATGAGGAAATAGCAGAAGAAGTTCAACGTCCTGTGGTGAAGTCTCTTCTCAATCTATTTTCTTTCCGTAATCAATCAGAGGCCTTTGACCTAGAAGGGACTATTGACATTGAAACACCAACAGCTCACAGCATTGTAATCAAACGTCAAAATAAAGACAAGTCCGTAACAGCAGTAGCAGAAATTGATTTGCAAAGTCAGACCTATCAAGTAGTAGAAAACGGCAGAAAAATTCAGTTCTAGTGCTATATTAATGAAACAGTTTTTTTGTGGCGAAAACGTGTTCATTGTTCCCAAATGACGGAAAAAATGGTAGAATATAAAGATAGTTTAGCATTTATCTTCTGGAGAATTCCAGAACAGAAAGGATCCGTTTTGAAATCAATTGGATTACTGGATAAGATAAGAGGGCTTTCGAAAAAAGATTTCTTTTTGTATTTGATGATCATAAGTATCTTTTTACCTTTTTATTTGTTCTTAGCGCTCTTTGCTTTATATTTGATAGGTTTACTTGTTACTGGGGAGATGAAGGGAATTATCAAAGGATTGGCCAAACATCCTGTACTTCTCTTTTTTATTGCCTATAGTAGTATCATCTCTATCGTTGCCAAGAACTGGCTTGGATTGGTTGCATCTTTACTGATGTTTCTCTTCCTCATTTTCTTTAGTTATTACCAGAAACGTCTGACACATGCTTTCTTTCGACTGATACTGCAGACAATCTTGTTTGGTAGTGTGCTCTCTGCGGCTTTTGCTACCTTGGAGCATTTCCAGATTGTAAAGAAATTTAACTACGCCTTTCTTTCGCCCAATATGCAAGTATGGCACCAGAACCGTGCAGAGGTGACCTTCTTTAATCCTAACTACTATGGGATTATTTGTTGCTTCTGTATTATGATAGCTTTTTATCTCTTTACAACGACGAAGTTAAGATGGTTGAAAATCTTTTGTGTGCTAGCAGGTTTTGTGAATCTATTTGGTTTGAATTTTACGCAAAATAGAACGGCCTTTCCTGCCATCATTGCTGGTGCCATCATTTATCTCTTTACAACCATTAAAAACTGGCGCGCCTTCTGGCTCAGTATTGGAGTTTTCGGGATTGGCCTTTGTTTCCTCTTCTCAAGCGATTTGGGTGTCCGTATGGGAACCCTAGATTCTTCAATGGAAGAGCGTGTTTCAATCTGGAATGCGGGTATGACTTTGTTTAAGCAAAATCCTATCTGGGGTGAGGGTCCGCTGACCTATATGAATTCCTATCCGAGAATTCATGCACCTTACCACGAACACGCGCATAGTCTTTACATCGATACTATTTTAAGTTATGGTTTGATTGGAACCATTCTCCTATCCATTTCTTCGGTTATCCCGGTTCACATGATGATGGATATGAGTCAGGAATCTGGTAAACGACCAATTATCGGTCTTTATCTCTCCTTCCTTACAGTAGTCGCTGTACATGGAATTTTTGACTTGGCTCTCTTCTGGATACAGTCAGGATTCATCTTCTTGCTAATTATGTGCAGTCTACCACTGGAACATCGAACACTGGTGTCCGAAATGACAGATTAAGTTGATCAAGATTAGAGATCTTCTACTTTAGGTAGGAGGTCTTTTTTGTTGGTGGAAATTATTTCTAAGTCGAAATAGTTGACAGATGGAACGATAAGTATTACAATGGAATATAATTCGATATCGAAATAAATTGGAGGGATCATGAAGGATAGTCATTTGGTAGCTCACCATATTCGTTTGTTGAATGGGAGGATTTTTCAAAAGTTACTGAGTCAGGATCCTGAGGCTCTTTATCGGAGTGAACAGGGAAAGATTTTAGCGGTTTTATGGAATAGTGAAACTGGCTGTGCAACTGTGACAGATATTGCTCTGGCGACTGGTCTCGCCAACAATACGCTCACAACCATGATAAAGAAACTTGAGGAGCAAAAGCTGATCACGATTAGCCCATGTGGAATAGATAAGAGAAAGAAATATGTCGTTCTGACTGAACTTGGTTGGTCCCAGAAAGAAGTGGGCCATCGTATTAGTCAAAAACTGGATGCTATTTTTTATAAAGGATTCACTGAGGAAGAAATTCGCCAGTTTGAAAGTTTTCAGGAACGCATTTTGAACAATCTGAAAGAGAAAGCAAATGAGGAATAAAATATGTCAAAACAAGTTGAAAATGCACGAAATCTATATATTCATGCTATTCAAGACGGGCGAGTTGCTGAGGCTCAGGCCCAGTCTGTAGGAGATACCTACATTCAACACTCGACAGGTGTGCCAGATGGGAAAGAAGGGTTTGCAGCTTTCTTTGCAAATTTCTTTGAGCGCCATCCCGAGCGTGAGATCAAGATTGTCCGTACTATTGAGGATGGCAATCTGGTCTTTGTTCATGTTCATCAATATCTCAATGGCGGGGGAGCTCAATGGGTGACAACGGATACTTTCCGTGCGGATGAGAATGGTCGTATCGTAGAACATTGGGATGTTATTGACTACTATCGAACACCTGAAAACGGCCAATTAGATCAGATTTTTGGTGATTTTGAAATCACAGTTTTGGATAAGACAGCAGAAAATAAAAAGTTAGTTCGCCGTTTCTTGACAGAAATTTTCCAAAATGGGGAACTGGAGCAGTGGAGTGACTTTGTGGCAGAAGATTTGATTCAGCATAATCATGAGATTGGCCAAGGAAGTCAGGCATATAAAAACTATGTGGCTGAACATGGTGTCACTTTCGACTTTGTTTTCCAACTCTTAGGACAAGGAAACTACGTAGTTAGCTATGGTCAGACTCAGATTGATGGCGTTGCCTATGCTCAGTACGATATTTTCCGTTTGGAGAATGGCTTGATTGTGGAGCATTGGGATAATAAGGAAGTTATGCCTAAGGTAGAAGACTTGACTAATCGAGGAAAGTTTTAAATAGAGGACAAAGAATGATTGAATATAAAAATGTAGCGCTACGCTATACAGAAAAAGATGTTTTGAGAGATGTCAATTTACGGATTGAGAATGGGGAATTTATGGTTTTAGTTGGACCTTCTGGATCTGGTAAGACGACCATGATCAAGATCATTAATCGTCTTTTGGAACCAACTGATGGAAATATATACATGGATGGTAAGCGCATCAAGGACTATGATGAGCGTGAACTTCGTCTTTCTACTGGTTATGTTTTACAGGCCATTGCTCTTTTTCCCAATCTAACGGTTGCGGAAAATATTGCCCTCATTCCGGAGATGAAGGGGTGGAGTAAGGAAGAAATAGCGACGAAAACAGAAGAGCTTTTGGCTAAGGTTGGTTTACCAGTAGCTGACTATGGGAATCGACTTCCTAGTGAATTATCTGGTGGAGAACAGCAACGGGTTGGTATTGTTCGTGCCATGATTGGTCAGCCTAAGATTCTCCTCATGGATGAGCCTTTTTCAGCCTTGGATGCTATTTCGAGAAAACAGTTGCAGGTTTTGACGAAAGAATTGCATAAAGAATTTGGGATGACAACGATTTTTGTGACCCATGATACGGATGAAGCTTTGAAATTAGGTGACCGTATTGCTGTTTTGCAGGATGGAGAGATTCGTCAGGTGGCGAATCCTGAGACGATTTTAAAGGCCCCTGCAACGGACTTTGTAGCAGACTTGTTTGGAGGTAGTGTTCATGACTAATTTGATATCAACTTTTCAGGATCGTTTTGGTGATTGGGTAACAGCTCTATCTCAACATTTGCAGTTGTCACTTTTGACCTTATTACTAGCTATTTTTATTGCTATTCCCTTGGCTGTTTATCTTCGCTATCATGAGAAGTTGGCGGACTGGGTCTTGCAGATTGCAGGGATTTTCCAGACAATTCCGTCTCTAGCCTTGTTGGGACTCTTTATCCCCTTGATGGGAATTGGAACCTTGCCTGCTTTGACGGCTCTAGTGATTTATGCGATTTTCCCGATTTTGCAAAATACCATCACTGGGCTAAAGGGAATTGATCCAAGTCTGCAAGAAGCTGGGATTGCCTTTGGGATGACTAGATGGGAGCGTCTCAAGAAGTTTGAAATTCCACTTGCCATGCCTGTTATGATGTCTGGGATTCGGACGGCAGCGGTTTTGATTATCGGTACGGCAACCTTGGCTGCCTTGATTGGGGCAGGTGGACTGGGTTCCTTTATCCTTTTGGGAATTGACCGTAATAATACCAGTCTGATTTTGATTGGGGCCCTTTCTTCTGCAGTGCTTGCCATTGCCTTTAACTTCCTACTAAAAGTGATGGAAAAAGCAAAATTGCGGACGATTTTCTCTGGTTTTGCCTTGGTGACAATCTTGCTCGGTCTGTCTTATAGTCCAGCTCTTTTGGCTCAAAAAGAGCAAGAAAATTTAGTTATTGCTGGGAAATTGGGACCAGAACCCGAAATTTTGGCTAATATGTATAAGTTGCTGATTGAAGAAAATACCAGTATGACTGCGACTGTTAAGCCGAATTTTGGGAAAACAAGCTTCCTCTATGAAGCTCTGAAAAAAGGGGATATTGATATCTATCCTGAATTTACTGGTACGGTGACTGAAAGTTTGCTTCAGCCATCACCCAAGGTAGGTCATGAGCCAGATCAGGTTTATCAGGTGGCGCGTGATGGCATTGCCAAACAGGATCATCTGGCCTATCTAAAACCTATGTCTTATCAAAATACCTATGCTGTAGCTGTTCCGAAAAAGATTGCTCAAGAATATGGCTTGAAGACCATTTCGGACTTGAAAAAAGTGGAAGGACAGCTGAAGGCAGGTTTTACTCTCGAATTTAATGATCGTGAGGATGGCAATAAGGGCTTGCAATCAATGTATGGTCTCAATCTCAATGTAGCGACCATGGAGCCAGCCCTTCGCTACCAGGCAATTCAGTCAGGCGATATTCAAATCACGGATGCCTATTCGACGGATGCAGAGTTGGCGCGTTATGATTTGCAGGTCTTGGAGGATGACAAGCAACTCTTCCCACCTTATCAAGGGGCTCCACTCATGAAAGAAGCTCTTCTCAAGAAACATCCTGAGTTGGAGACAGTTCTCAATAAACTAGCAGGTAAAATTACTGAAAGCCAGATGAGCCAGCTCAACTACCAAGTCGGTGTTGAAGGTAAGTCAGCAGAACAAGTAGCCAAGGAGTTTCTCCAAGAACAAGGTTTGTTGAAGAAATAGATTGAAAATGTCAAACTCAACTTCTTTAAATGACCATACAGAAGAATGCTCAGACAATCTTGTCTGGGCTTTTTTGATATTAGAGTTACTAAATGTCATTTAAAATGGAAAATAATACTCAATGAAAATCAAAGAGCAAACTAGAAAGCTAGCCGCAGGTTGCTCAAAGTACAGCTTTGAGGTTGTAGATAGAACTGACGAAGTCAGTAACATATATACGGTAAGGCGACGCTGACGTAGTTTGAAATTGATTTTCGAAGAGTATAAGAGGAAATTTTCAGGATTTTCTAGATTTTTACTGTAAATACACTTGACTATTCACAAATTAGGTGTATAATGTGTTGTGAACTACTTAACAAATAAAGATTTCCAGCTCATGTCGACTAAGGATGGAAATCTTGTGTATAGACAGTTCAGTAGATATATAATAGAGCGTTGCGTCCGAAAGTCTATCCAGACACGGCTCTTTAAAAACAAAAGGAGAAGATTATGAAAACAGAACCGATTCATCGTACCAGTATGTGGAAATTTAAGTTAAGTGCTGCCACCATGACTTTGATTCCCGCTGCCGTGGGGATTAACTATGTTGCCAAAGCCTTGGCGGAGGGGTTAAAGTTGCCCGTTTGGCTGGGGTCTTTGGGAACCTTTCTTACCAGCATGTTGGCTGGGCCGGTTGCCGGTGCCATTAGTGGTTTCATCAACAACGTGATCTATGGGCTGACCTTATCGCCAATTTCAACCGTGTATGCGATTACCAGCATCGGAATTGGGATTGCTGTCGGAGTTTTGCACGCCAATGGGTGGTTCTCGTCAGCGCGACGAGTATTTGTTTCTGCTATTATTATTGCCATCGTTTCAGCTGTCATTTCAACGCCACTCAACGTCATCTTTTGGGGTGGTCAGACCGGTATCGCTTGGGGTGACTCATTGTTTGCGGTAATGGTCGCCAATCATGTACCAGTGTGGCTGGCCTCATTTACCGATGAGTTTGTCTTGGATATTTTGGATAAAGTCTGCGTGGCCTACCTGTCATTCTTCATCTATCGTCAGCTGCCGAAGCGGATGGTGCACTTCTTTAGCGATGATAAATGATGACTGATAAAACATTGATTTCTGGAGCGCCACGGGTCAAGCTCAAGTGGTACCAGGTGATCGATCCGATTACTAAGCTCTTGTTCATCTTGGACATGACGTTGTTGAGCTTTGCCAGTATGAATTTATTGCTTCAGGCCGGATTAATTCTTGTCGCAACACTGCTATTGTTATTTTCCAAATTGAGTTCTACCACCTTTAAGGCGCTGGGATTCAGCCTGTTTCTGATTTGCACCATGCTGATCATCCAAGGGTTATTTTACAGTCGGAATCAAACTGTGCTGTTTTCTGTGCTTGGGGTGTCGTTCTACAAAGAGGGCCTGATTTACGCCACCACTCTGGGTTGTCGAGTATTGGTGATTATTTTGACCAGTGGCTTTTTTATGGTGACCACGAGTATTTCAGAAAATGCGGCCTATTTGGAACTGTCCGGATTGTCTTATAAAACCGTCTACGTTCTGATGTCGGTGTGTTATATTTTGCCGGAAATGATGCGCAATATGCGGAAAATCCAGCAGGCACAAAAAGTTCGCGGAACCAATCCGCAAAAAACGTTGATTCAGAAATTAAAGTCAGTCCTGCCGGTTCTAATTCCATTGGTGATTAAGACCTTGGATCAATCGATGACGCGGTCGATTTCTCTCCAACTGAGAGGTTTTGATAATCTCAACCGGACTGTCAGAACCTCCCAGCGCGTGTATCGCCTGTCGCGGACGCTGCACATTGGTCTGACTGGATTGGCAATTTTATTGATTGGGTGGAAGATATGGACGAAGATAAACGGATTGTAATTGAAAATTTGACCACCCGTTATCCGGGTACTGAGCAACCACAACTGCGTCAGATTAACGCGGAGGTTCATACCGGCCAGGTGGTTGGGATTATCGGGAATAGCCACTCCGGCAAATCGACTTTGTGCCGTGTGCTGGCAGGGGTCATTCCCAAAATTGTGTCTGCTGAGATTGAGGGCGATTGGCACATGTTTGGCCAGCGAGTGTCTGACAATTGGCCCGTTTATAATGCCATGAATGGAGTTGTACTGCAAAATCCAGCTGGCCAACTAAGCGGGTTGGCAGACACGGTTGCCGATGAAATCGCCTTTGACTTGATTAATCAGGGAATGGCTGAAGGACTGATTCAAAAACGGGTCGAAGAAGTTGCCACGCAAATGGGGCTGATTGAACAGCTGAATTTGCGTCCCGAGAGCCTTTCCGGTGGTCAGATCCAGCGGTTGGCAATTGCCACGGCGATTGTGGCTAATCCGGCTGTTTTGATTATGGATGATCCGACCAGTGAGATGGATCCCCTTGGCCGTCGGCAATTTTTCCAATGGCTGGCCCAAGTCAAAGAGACGACTGTCTTCATTGTCACCAGTGAAATTGACGATTTGTGCGAAGTCGCCGACGTTGTGTGGGTGCTGCACGAGGGTCAAATGGTAGCCCAGGGCAGGCCGGGTGAGGTGTTTAATCATTTGGCAGCTGACTGGCAGATTCCAGCCCCGACAATCCAGCAACTTGCTCAAAAAATGGATTGGCACTTGGCTGATGGCCGGTATCCGGTGAATTACGCTGATCTGAAGGAGGTTCGTTATGTCCACAATTGAACTGAGCCACCTGACGTTCACTTATCCGGAACGGTCCTTTAGCTTGGATGTTGAAGACAAACACTTCGCCGATCCGATGGTGGCGATTGTCGGCCAAAATGGTGCCGGCAAATCAACGCTCTTCAAATTGTTGACGGGTTTGCTGACACCACAAACCGGTGTGATTAAGATCGATGGAGAAAATTTTAATGATCTTAAACCAGTCGAAAAGTTACTGAAGGTTGGGATTACTTTTCAGAATCCTGACGATCAGCTTTTCAACCCGACCGTTCAACGAGAGGTGGAGTGGAATGTCGCGCAGGTCATGGATGACCACGACACGATTACGAGGCGGGCTTTAGCGGCTCTAAAAAGAGTTGGCTTGGATGATAAAACAGCTGAAAGTCCATATGACCTGTCATTGTCGGAACGCAAGCTGTTGAGCGTTGCCACAGTTTTGGCAGTGGATCCGGCGATTTATTTATTTGATGAGCCGATGATGTCGCTTGATTGGGAAAGCCGGCGCAAGTTGACCGCAATTTTCCATCAGTTGGCTGATTCGGGCCACCAAGTTGTGACCATCACCCATGACATGGATTGGGTCGCCGCCGAGTTTGAGTCGGTGTATGTTATGGAACACGGGAAGTTTAGCTTCGCCGGCAGTCCACGGGAATTGTTCAGCAATCACGAACTTGTCCAGCGAGTGGGATTACTACCACCGCGGATTATGGACATAGCGGAGTCGCTGGGTGATTCACAGACATATTTATCGGTTAATGATTATTGCCAGAAAAATCGAGATGTATAGAAAAAGTCACCTCTGCGGGTTTTCCAGGTTGAAGGATTAACTTCAGCTTCTGGCAAGAACTCACATGGGTGACTTTTGTGTTTAATAACGTTTCATGATCATCGGGTGCTTCCTCAGATCACTCGGTTTGATTTTACTTTGTTTCATGGTCATAATCATATACCATTTCTTTTGGATTTTTTGTTTGACTAATACAAAATAGGTCTTCATAGGTCTTCGCATTTTTAGCGCCCATTAGGATCATCAGTATAATTTTCTGAATTAGGAGACTGTCCCATCACTATTCGAACTTCGTCTCCCAACTTACGCTGTTCCTATTCATCCGTGAATCCTTTAAATCGCAATTCTGGAACTTTCTTTTTAACTGAATCATCTATTTTCGCCATAGTCCCCACCATTTTATTGGTTTTTCTTGTTTTTCTATCCTTTTTTGATCTTTGATTTGTTCCTGTAAATTTTCCAACTTCTCTTTAAGAGCGTTCACTTCATCTTTATATTGATTGTCTAAGTGTTTGAATTCTGTTTCCTGTGAGGGCATTTTGAGGGCTTTTAAGTTATCATTTTCCGCCTTGTATTCTTCTAGCAACTTTTTATCTTGCAAGGCTAATCGTTGTTACTGGTCTAACAAATTAGTTAGTTTTTCTATTTGTTGGTCTTTGCTACTTATTTGTTGGTCTTTGGTATTTGATTTGCTACTACTTTCTACTTTACCTAAAATTATTTTTTCTGCTTTAGAATTTATTAGATTAGACCCATTGGAACTTTTAAGCTGTAATTCTTTTGGTAACCTTTGGTAGTGATATTGAATATTTTGTTTTGTAACACTCAACTCATCCGCCAGCTCTTTGATCGTTTTTAAGTCTTCACTCATGGTTTAAGTCCTGCCTTTTAACCGTTGGTAGATATTGTTCAATGGCTTTTTTGAGGTAGCGTGCGATATTATGCTTAGAATATTCTTCACGTCTGCTGGCAACATAAGACAAGTGGTCTTTAACACTATTTAGTCCTCTTAATTCTTTCAGTTCGTCATAGAGGGGGTAAACGTGGACTTGCAATCCTGCCATGATTTTTGTATCTTGCATTTCAAACGGACTTAGCAACATATTTTCTAGCAATAGCGTGGTGTACTTGCTTTTCATTGCTTCAATAGCTAGCTTATCTTCGGTTTCTGCTTTGCGTGCTTTATCTTCTTGATAGGCGGTATCTTCTAACTTATAGCTGTTATCGTCTGCTCGACGTTTCTTTCGTAACCAGATATCCAATGTTAAACCGTCCGCATCAATCGCTCGATAGAGATAATGCCAACGCCCCTTAATTTTGATATAGGTTTCATCCATTTTCCACGAATAGAAGGACTGTTTATTTTTCTTTTTCCAGAGATGATAGAGGATTTTACTGTATTCTTGAACCCACCGATAAATCGTAGTGTGACAAACATTTATTCCACGGTCATAAAGCAATTCCTGAACTTCACGATAGCTCAGATTGTAACGTAGGTAATAACCAACAGCGACAATGATGACGTCTTGTTGGAATTGTTTGCCTTTAAAATGATTCATCTCTCAAGCCTTACTAACCTTTTTTCTGCTCTTTGAGAAGCTGAAGGTCGTGCTAGTAACTACCTATTTGGTTTGATTAATTCCATCATTTATCTGGTGCTTGCCCTTCAAAAAGGCTTTTATGGTGAGGTGCTGACGACACTTTACTTCACGGCCATGCAGCCAATTGGCCTTCTAGTGTGGATCTACCAAGCACAATTCAAGAAAGAAAAGCAGGAGTTTGTCGCGCGTAAACTGGACGGCAAGGGTTGGACCAAGTATCTTTCCATTAGTGTTCTTTGGTGGTTGGTCTTTGGGTTCATTTATCAGTCTATCGGAGCCAATCGTCCTTATCGCGATTCCATCACCGATGCGACCAATGGGGTAGGGCAAATCCTCATGACAGCTGTTTACCGTGAGCAATGGATATTCTGGGCAGCTACAAATGTTTTTTCTATCTATCTCTGGTGGGGAGAAAGCCTGCAAATCCAAGGGAAATACTTAATTTATCTCATCAATAGTCTAGTTGGTTGGTATCAGTGGAGCAAGGCAGCAAAAAGCTCTTAAAAAAGTAAAAAAGGATCATCTGATCCTTTTTTGTATTAGAGCAAAATGAATAATACCGTAATGACAATAGCACTCGTTATACGAACGATGTGGTGCGATATATGTTGACTTTCTTTCTGTTGGCCGTTCCAGTAGGCTCCATAGCAGACGATACTCGAACCCACAATCCATAGTAGAATAGTTGCAAGTGGGACGAAGTAAAAGATGGCTAGAGCCAGAGAGGTGAGGCAACTGCCGACCAAGATGCACGTGTTTCCCAGACTGTAGTTCTTTTGTTTCATGGCTGCGAAAGCAGCTGCGAGATGGAGAAGTGAAAAACCGAGAGCTAGTACAATTGTTAGTATTCCTAGAATCATCGAAGTTAACATAGTTGGTTCCTTTCTGAGTTACAGGCTTAGTTATCAAGCGGAGTTATAGAAGTCATCTCAATCACATCTAAGTAAAATCTCACTACTTGGTCTTCTGTATAAGATTTTCCTTTTTTTAGCCACCAAGTTAGAGTTTCGATAAAGTTCGTCACAACAAAATGCTGGAGGTAGGAGGCCGGTATGCTCGGATAGGCCTCTTGTAAGTCATCCGCCACCATGGGATAGACGTGGTGTTCGAGTTCCTTGTGTAGTTGGCGTAGGAAGTAGTCGTTTTTGGAAAAAAGGAGACTGGTGACATGGTCCTGGTTTTTCTGAAAATGTAAAAAGATATGTGCGAGGTAGTCCTCGATAGTAAAGTGTCCTTCCCTTTCAAAGAGATGATGAAAGAGGTAGCGGCAGAGCTCATCTAAAAGGAGTTCCTTGCTTTCATAGTGACAGTAAAAAGTAGAACGTCCTACATCTGCTAGGTCAATAATATCTTGGACAGTAGTAGCATCATAGCCCTTGTCGTTCAAAAGTTGTAAAAAAGCTTGATAGATGGCTTTTTTCGTCTTACTAATCCGACGATCTCTTTTTTGCATATAGACACTTGAGACAAACTGTTCAGAACTGAACAGGGCTGACAGTTTGCTTCTATCCTTTCTTTGAATTTTATTAGATAATACAAATGAAAGAAGTATGTATATACCCATTATACCAAAGGAGGGAGAGAAATGAGTTCTAAAACATCTATCTGGTTAGCTTTTTTCTTAAATTTAAGCTATGCGATTGTTGAGTTTATCGCAGGAGGAATCTTTGGTTCGAGTGCAGTTCTTGCTGATTCTGTTCATGACTTGGGGGATGCTATAGCCATTGGCATCTCAGCCCTTTTAGAAACGATCTCCAATCGTGAAGAAGATAGACAGTACACCTTGGGTTACAAACGTTTTAGTCTTTTAGGGGCCATGCTAACGGCTGTGATTCTTATGATAGGCTCTGTCCTAGTGATTTTGGAAAATATCACAAAGATCGTTCACCCTCAACCCGTTAATGAAAATGGTATCCTCTGGCTGGGAATCATTGCAGTAGCCATTAATGTGCTGGCAAGTCTGGTAGTTCGTAAAGGAAAGACAAAGAACGAGTCAATTCTTAGCTTGCATTTTTTGGAAGATAGTCTTGGTTGGCTGTCATTCTAATGGCGATTATACTCCGATTTACAGATTGGTATATCCTTGATCCGCTCTTATCACTGGTTATTTCCATCTTTATTCTGTCGAAAGCCATTCCTCGCTTTTGGAGCGCACTCAAGATTTTCTTAGATGCTGTGCCAGAAGGAGTCGAGACAAGTGATTTGGAGAAGGATTTAGAGGCTCTACCCAATGTCAAAAGTATCAACCAACTTAGTATTTGGTCCATGGACGGTCTAGAGAACAATGCTATTGTCCACATCTGTATCGAGGACTGGGAGCAGATGATGGAGACCAAAGAAGTGGTGCGTCAATGTTTAGAAGAAAGAGGCGTGCAGAATATCACTATTGAAGTGGATAGCAGTCAAAGCAATCATGCGCAACATAAGCGGAGGGTGAGAAAGTTAGAGCAGAAGCATGGGCATCATCATTAGAAAAACGACCTCTTGTTGAGGTCGTTTTAATATCTTATTCATTTCTCGTACTTTCTCTCAGAGTCAGTCTGGTTCCCAGCATGGTCAGGCTAGGAATTTTTCGTCCATGAAGGACTTCTTTATTAAGAATATCCATACCTGCTCGGCCCATCTCCTCAGTATAGACTGTGATGCTAGATAGGGGTGGATAGACCTGCTTGGTCAGGCTAGTGTCGTTAAAAGAAATGAGGCTGACGCGGTCTGGTAGGCTAATTCCAGCTTCTTGAAGGGCACGGAGGGCGCCGATGGCTAAACTATCGCTGGCTGCGAAAAAGGCTGGTGGGAGTTGTTCTCCTAGCTTGTGAATGGCCTCCTTCATCAAGTCATAGCCAGACTGGGCAGTAAAGCTCCCCTGAAAGATCAGTTCTTCATGGTAGATACCTTTTGCTTGGGTAATGTCTTTGAAATTTTCTAGCCGCTTATCCTGGATAATTTCTTCCTGGTCGGTTGTTTCCTCAAGGCCTGTGAGAATTCCGATACAGTTCATACCTTGACTGAGGAAATGGTCTACAACTTGTTTTACAGCAGTGTAAAAGTCAGTGATAATACAGGTATGACCTAATGAGAGGGTATCGCTGTCTATAAAGACTAAAGGTTTTTGGTATTCTTCAAAGGCAGCAATCTGAGCTCGGCTGAACTTTCCGATGCAGAGAATGCCAATCACTTCCTCGCTTAATGTAAAAGGATGGTCATTAAAATAGCGCAAGATGTCATAGTCCAACTCTTGGGCTCTTTTTTCAATACCGAGACGAATCTGGTAGTAGTAGAGGTCGTCCAACTCCCCTTGTTCACTGACCCATTGGATAATGGCAATTTTTTGCTTGGGCTTGTGGGATTCGCCTGTCTTGAGATGCTTGGTGTAGCCCAGCTCTTCAGCAACGGTTAATATACGGTGTCTGGTTTCTTCTGTAACAGATAGACTCTGGTCGCGATTGAGGACACGAGATACGGTCGCGATAGAGACAGAGGCTAGCTGTGCAATGTCTTTTAAGGTAGCCATAAATCCTCCTCCTTTTAGGTTAGTATATCATATTTTTCTGCTTTTTACTGATAGTTTAGTAAAAGTTTAGTAAAAAGGATTGACCTTGGCAAATGCCTTGGATACAATAGAAGAAAACGATTACACGTTAATACTCTTCGAAAATCAAATTCAAACCACGTCAACGTCGCCTTGCCGTACTCAAGTACAGCCTGCGGCTAGTTTCCTAGTTTGCTCTTTGATTTTCATTGAGTATAAGGTGACTTAACGGACAGTTAAAGGAGAATTCATATGACACAACATCTTACTGCTGAAGCCCTTCGCAAAGATTTTCTTGCAGTTTTTGGTCAAGAAGCAGACCAAACCTTCTTTTCACCAGGCCGTATCAATTTGATTGGTGAACACACAGACTACAATGGCGGCCACGTTTTTCCTGCAGCTATTTCCTTGGGGACTTATGGGGTAGCTCGTAAGCGTGATGACCAAGTTTTACGTTTCTACTCAGCCAACTTTGAGGACAAGGGTATCATTGAAGTGCCTCTTGCTGACCTCAAATTTGAAAAAGAGCACAGCTGGACCAACTATCCAAAAGGGGTTCTTCATTTCTTACAAGAAGCTGGACATGTGATTGACAAAGGGTTTGATTTTTATGTTTATGGGAATATCCCAAATGGTGCAGGCTTGTCTTCATCAGCATCTTTGGAACTCTTGACAGGGGTCGTGGCAGAGTATCTCTTTGATCTAAAACTAGACCGTTTGGATTTGGTTAAAATCGGAAAACAAACGGAAAATAACTTTATCGGAGTCAACTCTGGTATTATGGACCAGTTTGCCATCGGTATGGGGGCAGACCAACGTGCCATTTACCTGGATACCAATACGTTAGAATATGACTTGGTGCCACTTGATTTGAAGGACAATGTTGTTGTTATCATGAACACTAATAAACGTCGTGAATTGGCGGACTCTAAGTACAATGAACGCCGTGCTGAGTGTGAAAAAGCTGTGGAAGAATTGCAAGCTGCCATGGATATTCAGACCTTGGGTGAATTGGATGAGTGGGCTTTTGACCAATACAGCTACCTGATTAAAGACGAAAATCGTTTGAAACGTGCTCGCCATGCTGTGCTTGAAAACCAACGTACTCTTAAAGCTCAAGCAGCCCTTCAAGCAGGTGATTTGGAAACATTTGGTCGCTTGATGAATGCTTCTCACGTTTCTCTTGAGCATGATTATGAAGTAACTGGCTTGGAATTGGATACCCTTGTTCACACCGCTTGGGCTCAGGAAGGTGTTCTCGGTGCTCGTATGACAGGGGCAGGTTTTGGCGGATGTGCCATTGCCTTGGTGCCAAAAGATACTGTTGAGGCCTTTAAAGAAGCCGTTGGCAAGTACTACGAGGAAGTAGTTGGATATGCTCCAAGCTTCTATATCGCTGAAGTTGCAGGTGGCACTCGCGTCCTTGACTAGTTAAAAGGAGGCTCTATCGTGACCTTAGTAGATAAATTTGTAACACATGTTATTACTGGAAGTTCATTTGAGGAAATGGATCGAATCTACTTAACCAATCGTGTTTTGGCGCGAGTGGGTGAAGGTGTTTTGGAAGTTGAGACTAATCTAGATGAGTTGATTGACCTCAAGGACCAGCTTGTCGAGGAGACGGTTCGATTAGAGACGATTGAGGATAGTCAGACTGCGCGTGAAATCCTTGGTGCTGAACTGATGGACTTGGTAACCCCTTGTCCAAGTCAGGTCAATCGTGACTTTTGGGCAACTTATGCCCAATCTCCTGAGCAGGCAATTGCGGACTTCTACCAACTTAGCCAGAAAAACGACTACATCAAGCTCAAGGCTATTGCTAAGAATATTGCTTATCGCGTTCCATCAGACTATGGAGAGCTTGAGATTACCATCAACCTCTCTAAGCCTGAAAAGGATCCAAAGGAGATTGCGGCAGCTAAATTGGTGCAAGCTAGCAATTATCCCCAGTGTCAGCTTTGTCTAGAGAACGAAGGCTACCATGGTCGGGTTAACCATCCAGCTCGTAGCAATCACCGCATTATCCGTTTCGAAATGGCGGGTCAGGAGTGGGGATTCCAGTATTCGCCCTATGCTTATTTTAATGAGCACTGTATCTTCTTAGATGGTCAGCATCGTCCCATGGCTATCAGCCGTCAGAGCTTTGAGCGTCTGCTGGCGATCGTAGAGCAGTTTCCAGGCTATTTTGCAGGCTCTAATGCCGACTTGCCAATCGTGGGGGGCTCTATTCTGACTCATGACCACTATCAGGGAGGTCGTCACGTATTTCCTATGGAATTGGCTCCTTTGCAAAAGACTTTATGTTTTGCTGGTTTTGAACAGGTCAAGGCTGGGATTGTCAAGTGGCCTATGTCAGTGCTACGTTTGACCTCGGATTCAAAAGAGGATTTGATTAACTTGGCTGACAAGATTTTACAGGAATGGCGGCAATATTCAGATCCTGAAGTGCAGATTTTAGCAGAGACAGACGGGAGACCGCATCACACTATCACACCGATTGCGCGTAAGCGTGATGGACAGTTTGAATTGGACTTGGTCTTGCGGGATAATCAGACATCGCCAGAGCATCCTGATGGCATCTATCATCCCCACAAGGATGTTCAACATATCAAGAAGGAAAATATCGGCTTGATTGAGGTCATGGGCTTGGCAATCTTACCACCTCGTTTGAAAGCAGAAGTGGAGCAAGTCGCCAGCTACCTCGTGGGAGAAGAAGTCTCAGTTGCCGACTATCATCAGGAATGGGCAGACCAGCTCAAAGCCCAATATCCGGACCTAGCGGATAAAGAAAAAGCCCTTGAAATAGTCAAGGACTCTGTGGGTGCTATCTTTGCGCGCGTTCTAGAGGATGCAGGAGTTTACAAGCAGACGGAGCAAGGACAGGCAGCCTTTATGCGATTTGTAGAGCAGGTCGGAATTTTGCCAGACTAGGAGCTTTCTCCTTGCACAGTCCTATAAAAAGTAGTATCATAGTGTCGTTTGAACTATCAGGAGGAAACGATGAAAGATTTTCATTTTGACGCTATATCTGCCTTTGAAAATTACGAAATAGAAAAAATGAGAGATGGTCATGTTGTGGTGACGACAAAAGTAGTGGACTCGTCGCTCAACTATTATGGCAATGCCCATGGTGGCTATCTCTTCACCCTTTGTGACCAGATTAGTGGTTTGGTGGTTATCTCGCTAGGGCTTGATGGAGTGACACTCCAGTCCTCTATCAACTACCTCAAGGCAGGAAAACTCGACGATGTGCTGACCATTAAAGGAGAATGTGTCCATCAAGGTCGCACAACCTGTGTCGTGGATGTCGATATCACCAATCAAGAAGGCAGAAATGTCTGCAAGGCAACCTTTACCATGTTTATCACAGGTCAGCGGTCTGAAGACAGACAGGTAAGGATATAAAGAAACAAAAAAGAGGCTCACACCTCTTTTTGTTTCAGATAAATCAATCAATTTCTTTAATAAACTTAGCAATTTCTTTTACAATCTCAGTAACTAAAGCATTTCCCATAAAGAACATTCTCATTTTATCAGAAACGTTGACAATAGATCCATCTGACAATTTCTTTTTAGCTGTCCAATTATCTGGAAAATCTTGAAGGCGTTCTGCTTCAACTGGAGTTATAAGACGGTATTTGCCATTAACTTTAAGAAAATGGGTAGAACGATTGACGGTACCTTCAGAAGTTAACATTGTTCGACCAGGTAAATTTAAATCGTCATAAGGAGCCATACCTCCTTCAGAATAGATATAAGTATGTCCAGTGGCAGAAGTACGTTCTATTCGTTTAGGACCTCGTAAGAATTGGAATTTTTCCAATTTTGCTGGATCTGTAATGAAATATTTCTCTGGGACCTCCTCTTCATCTTGAAGAATTTCTCCTAGAGTGATAGGGTTGCCATTGTAATTAGGTACTGTATCAATAGAATAGTATTTTCCATGTCTCATAATTCCTGTATTCCAAACGGTACCAGTAAAAGTATCTGAGACCTCAATTATATCATTTGATAACTCATAAAACACATGACGATTTTTAACTGCTATAGGTTTAATAGGAAATTGTTTTGCAAATAGGCCTTGATTGAAAATATAGTCATCATACCTATTATCTTCAAAAATTTCTTCCTTTTTTTCGTAAAGATTATCAATCCTTTTTGCAAATACAGTATCATTTCGATATACGAAAAAGAATACACGGCGTCTTCGTTGGCTTCTTCCGTAATCAGCAGCATTAATAACTCTCCACTCTACAGAATATCCAAGATTATTAAAAGCTGTGAGCATGATTGCAAAATCACGTCCTCTTTGTTTTGAAGGTGCTTTTAAAAGTCTATCTACATTTTCTAGGATTAAATATTTTGGTTTAATTATTTCCGTTGCTCTAATAATCTCCCAAAATAAAACTCCTTTTTTCCCTTCAATTCCTTTTTCATCTTTCTTGCTACGCGCAACTGAGTAATCTTGGCAAGGAAAACCACCGACAATCATATCGGCATCCATTTTGGAGAATTGTTCGTCTGTTATATCAGAAATACTAATATTGATGTTTTCGCTATTGGGGAAGTGATAATCATAGACCTCAAATGCATCTTGAGATTTACGAGATGGTTCCCATTGGTTTGCCCATTTTGTTTTAAAGAGTTGCTTATCGGCATTTTCTAATCCTATGCGAAAACCGCCAACTCCAGCAAATAGTTCGAGAACTTTCATCTTTTCTCCTTAATTTTTTACAGTTTAATCCATTATATACTATTTTCAATAATTGATCAAGTATTAATGCTTGCTTTAGTTTAATTTGATATAATATAAAAGATAGGAGAAGAAAATGGATCAAAACTTATTTAACTATAACGATGAAGATATCGATAGTGTTATTGAATATTCTCACAAACTATTAAATAGAAAATTTTCCGATGTTATGGAAGAGTATAATCGTTCGCTTTATAAATCATATGACGATTATAATGATAGAGTAGTCTCTGAGGTCCAAGATAAATCAATTAGTATGAAGTCAAAAGGGCAGTATGGAAATTATATTGAAAAATATTTCTATGGTTATCAGCCAAATAGTGACTCGGAAGCTGACTTTGAAAAAATTGGTGTAGAATTAAAAGTTACTCCTTTTAAGGTAAACAAAAATGGGACACTTAGTGCCAAAGAACGACTTGTATTAACAATACTAAACTATATGGAGGAAAATTTAGAGGATTTTTACTCCACCCACTTATGGAAAAAATGCGCAAAGATTTTATTATTGTTTTACAATGGCTTAATTCCTAATCAAACAATGAAGGACTATGTCATTGAAAAAATATTTTTATATGAATGGTTTGAGGAGGATATGGCAGTTATCCTTGAAGACTATAAGAAGATTACAGATAAAATCAAAAATGGAAGGGCACATGAATTATCAGAATCAGATGGGAACTATTTATCAACTTGTACAAAAGGGGCAGGTAAAGGAAAGGATTTAAGACAACAACCTTTTAGTTATGAATTAGCGAAACAAAGAGCTTGGGAATTAAAATCAAGTTATATGACCTATCTGATTAATCATAAAATCTTTAATCAATCAGATCAAGAAAGTGTCCTGGCTAATTTTAGGGGTGAGAAAAAATCATTTACTGAGGTTATTGCAGAGAAGATTCTCTCCTACAAAGGTTTCTCTGAACAAGAGTTATATGATAGATTTGAAGTGAATCCCAAAGCAAAAGGTAAGAATAGTACTCTGATTAGAAAAATTTTAGGTTTAACAGGGGATTTAGATAAGACAAAAGAATTTCAAAAAGCAAACATGAATTTGAGAGTTATTCGAGTAGATAAGAATAATTTACCTAAGGAAGACTCCCCGTTTAAAACTTATTGTTTTAAAGAACTAGCAGCAAATGATAGTTGGGAATCATCACATGTTTATAATGAAATTTACAATAAACGATTCCTCTTCGTTATTTTTAAGGAAATTGAACCGAAGCTATTTGTATTAGATTCTATCAAGTTTTGGGGATTTCAGGATAGACAATTAGAAGAAATACAAAGAGTGTGGCAGGAAACTAGACAAATTATTTCTGACGGAGTTAAATTAACCCAAAATGGTAATAAAGTTTCAACCAATTTCCCTCAAAGTAAGATAAACAGAATCCTATTTACGAAATTACACGCTACAAATACTTATTATGAAATTGAAAAAGGAAAATTTGTTGGGAAAGGTTCATTATCTGATACGGATGAACTTCCAGATGGACGTAGGATTACAAAACACTCCTTTTGGATGCCTAAAAAGTTTATAAAAGAAATCTTAGCTGGGAATTGGGATTGATAGTATTTATAATCAATTTGTGATAAACAAAAAAGAGGCTCACACCTCTTTTTCTTATTTCTTTTTATGATTTAATACTGCATTGAGTACAATGGCCAGTAAGCTGGCTACGACGATTCCGTTTGAGAAGAACATTTGGAAGGCTGTCGGCATGCTGACGAAGAGATTACTATTGTTGAGTCCGACACCTGCAGCGATGGAGACAGCTGCGATAAGGAAGTTGTGTTCATTGTTAGCAAAGTCAACGCGCGCTAGGATTTGCATCCCTTGAAGGGAAACAAAGCCAAACATCACCAGCATAGCACCACCAAGAACAGGACTTGGAATGATTTGGGCAAGGGCGCCAAACTTAGGTAGGAGTCCAAGGAGGACTAGGAAACCAGCTGCATAATAGATTGGCAGACGAGTCTTGATACCTGACAATTTAACCAACCCAACGTTTTGTGAAAATCCTGTGTAAGGGAAGGTGTTAAAGATTCCTCCGAGAAGTACGGCTAAACCTTCTGCACGATAACCGTTGCGCAGGCGCGTGCTGTCGATTGGGTCATTAGTAATATCAGACAAGGCCAGATAAACACCAGTGGACTCAACCATAGACACCGTTGCAATGATACACATCATGACGATGGATGATATTTCAAAAGTAGGTACACCAAAGTAGAGGGGAGTTGGAACATGGACAAGCGGTGCTGCCGCAACAGGGGAGAAATCAACCAATCCCATGGTAGCAGCAATGGCAGTTCCAACAACCAGACCAATCAAAATGGAGATAGACTTGATAAATCCTTTGGTAAAGATGTTGATCAAGAGGATAATCAGAACAGTGATAGCAGCAAGTAGGAGACTTTGACCAGTTGGCTCTGGAACGTTATTTCCCATATTTCCAATAGCGACAGGAATCAAGGTTAAACCAATCGTGGTAATGACAGATCCTGTTACGATAGAGGGGAAGAGATTGGCCACTTTTGAGAAAATGCCTGAAATCAGAACCACATAAATCCCTGATGCGATAAGGGCACCAAACATAGCCCCACTACCGTGACTCTGCCCAATCATAATCAAAGGAGCGACGGATTGGAAGGCAACTCCGAGAACGACTGGTAGTCCAATCCCAAAGTATTTGTTGAGTTGGAGTTGAAGGAAGGTGGCCACCCCACACATGAAGATATCTGTGGAGATCAGGTAGGTCAACTGCTCAGCTGAATAGCCAAGAGCTGTCGCAATCATGATAGGAACCAGGATAGAACCTGAGTACATGGCTAATAAGTGTTGCAATCCAAGAACGGCTGCTTGCGAATGTTTTTCTTGTTTTTGCATTAGAGATCTGCCTCCTTAAATACGACCTGACCGTTTTCAAAACGATCCAAGCGAGCCAGTGATAGAACTGGATAGCCAGCTTTTTCAAGCAAATCACGACCATCTTGGAAAGACTTTTCAATCACGATACCGATGGCTTCAACTTTTGCTCCGGCTTGTTCGATGATTTGGATCAAGCCTTTGGCAGCTTGTCCATTTGCTAGGAAATCATCGATAATCAAGACCTTGTCCTCAGGTGAGAGGAATTTTCCAGCGATGGAAACGGTGCTGGTCACCTGCTTAGTAAAGGAGTAGACTTGGGCGGTTAAGATTCCTTCGTTCATGGTGATGTTTTTAGCTTTCTTGGCGAAAATCATGGGAACATTCAAAGCTTCGGCAGTAAAAATGGCTGGGGCAATACCTGACGCTTCAATGGTTACGACCTTGGTAATGCCAGCAGAAGCGAATTTGTCCGCAAATACCTTCCCAATCTCTCGCATCAAGCTAAAGTCAACTTGATGGGTTAAAAAGGAATCCACCTTGAGGATATTGTCCCCCAAGATATGCCCATCCTCAAGGATGCGCTCTTCTAATAATTTCATAAGACCTCCTAAAGTCTAAAAGATGCTTCATTTGCTTGTCTAGAGTTTCTACTATGTAATAGAAAAAGGACCTACTTAATCCCCTAAGTAAGTCCTCAAAATAGGTATGGCCAAAACCATACCTTCAGCTGACATACTCATTGTTAGGTGTTCCGGCACCTTGTAGAAACGTCGTGCCAATTCACGACATAAACAAGTAAAATGATATTCAATTTTAAACAGGCTACTGCCAATGTTTATATTTTACACCAATTAGCTTTATAAATCAAATATTTTGTTAGTAAATAGATCATAAAAACGAACGAATAAAAGGCTGCAATGCTAGATAGTATTGTAGACTTCGATTATTCTATTCGCTAAATCTTAGAAAATAACCATCTGGATCCAAAACTGCAAATTCATGAGGGTAAATAAAGCTATCTCCCACTCGAAATTCTCTTTTGGTCAGCGGACGATAAATAGGATAGTCAGCTTCTAGCAGTTTTTGGTGGAGCTGAGGGACATCTTCAATGCCAAAGGAAATATTGACACCGCGCCCGAAAGGATAGGTTAGTTGGGCTAATTCTTCTGTGCTGCCTTCTTCTAGCATAAGTTGGCAGTCTTCAAGCGAGAGGAAGAGAAATTTCTCCTCTGGACGCTCGTATTCGACAGAAAATCCCAGCAAGTCGCAGTAGAAGTGGCGTGACTTTTCGAGGTCAGATACTACAAATTCAGGAATGACAGCTTGATAGTCCATTAGCTTTCTCCTTAGAGTTCAATTTCCAATACAATTGGCGTATGGTCTTGGCGCGCACCTGAGTCAATCATGTCAGACTTAGTCACCTTTTCAGCCACGCGATTGCTGGTGAGCCAGTAGTCGATTCTCCAGCCTGTATTGTTGATTTTAGAAGTCTTGCTGCGTTGTGCCCACCAAGTATAGCGCTCTGGGACATCACCATGAATGTGGCGGAAGGTGTCAGTAAACCCAGTTGCCAAGAGGTTGGTAAATCCAGCACGCTCCTCGTCTGTAAATCCTGGTGAACGGCGGTTGCTGGCAGGATTTGCAAGGTCGATTTCCTTGTGAGCTACGTTGTAGTCTCCAGTCGCAAGGACTGGTTTTTCTTTGTCTAGTTGCGCCAAATACTCAGCATATTTGACATCCCAGACTTGGCGTTCTTCCAAGCGTTTGAGCCCATCACCAGCGTTTGGAGTGTAAACTTGCGTTACGAAAAATGTATCAAATTCCAAGGTGATGATGCGGCCTTCCAAGTCCATGGTAGAAGGAGCCCCGATTTCTGGGAAGCTAATCGTTGGCGTGAGTTCTTTCTTATAAAGGAACATGGTTCCAGCGTAGCCTTTGCGGGCAGGCTCTTGAGAGGAACGCCAAGTGTTTTCATAACCTGGGAAGAGTTCTTCTAAAATTTCCAAGTGTTTCTTTGTAGGCCCTTTTGCAGAAAGCTTGGTTTCCTGGATAGCGATAATATCAGCATTTTCAGCTACCAAGGTTTGTAGGACTTCTTGGGACAATTTTGCACGAGCTGAGTCGCTCGTTAGGGCAGCATTGAGGGAATCAATATTCCATGATATGAGTTTCATAAACTTACCTTTTTCATTCAGATTACAGACTATATTATACCAAAAAAAGGCGTATTTCCCCAACGTATGGTTTGAAAAATCACCCTCTTTCGTTTATAATTAAGAATGATTTTATGAAAGGGAGTGAAAATACATGAAATTCTATTCTTATGACTATGTCCTCAGCCAAATCGGTCAGCAAAATGGCATCATGATTGCTTTAGGGATTGTCCTATTAGCTGTGACAGGATTTTTAGCTTTCAAGGCTTACCATGATAAAAAGGGGACCAAATTTCGTGAGTTGGTCATGATTTCAGCTTTGACCTTATTAGCTCTCCTTTTGGTCAGCATCACAACTTATCAAAATAATCAAGTTTCTAATAATAAATTTCAAGCTTCACTTCATTTCATCGAGCTTGTTTCCAAAGAATTGGGAGTAGACAAGTCAGAGGTTTATGTCAATACTTCTGCAGATACGGATGGCGCACTTATCAAGGTCGGAGATCGCTATTACCGTGCCTTGAACGGAAGTGAGCCAGACAAGTACCTGCTAGAGAAAGTGGAATTGTATAAAACGGATGCAATTGAACTGGTGGAGGTGAACAAATGACACTCAATTATATCGAAATTTTAATTAAACTAGCCTTGGGTCTCTTTTCTCTGGTTTTCGTAATTAATGTGACCGGAAAGGGTAACCTAGCGCCTAACTCAGCAATAGATCAAATTCAGAACTATGTACTCGGGGGGATCATCGGTGGGGTGATTTACAATAGCGCTATCAGTATCCTTCAGTATGCAGTTATCCTGATTATGTGGACCATTCTGGTCTTGACTCTCAAATGGCTGAACAATAATGTTCACTTTGTGAAACGTTTGATTGATGGGAAGCCAACCCTGCTCATCAAAAATGGGAAGATTGATCCAGAAGCCTGCCGTTCGGTTGGTTTATCAGCAGCGGACGTAGCTCTTAAGCTACGTAGTCAGGGAATTTTCCAAATGAAACAGGTCAAACGCGCTATGCAGGAGCAGAACGGTCAACTTATCGTAGTCCAAATGGGAGATGAGAATCCCAAGTATCCTGTTGTCACAGACGGTGTGATCCAAGTCGAAATTTTGGAGACCATTGGTCGGAGCGAAGAATGGCTACTTGATAACCTCAGCAAACAAGGGTATGACAATGTTGCCAATATCTTTATCGCTGAGTATGACAAGGGTGCCGTCACAGTCGTAACTTATGAATAAGAAAAACCTGGGGTCTTGTACTCTTCAAAAATCAAATTCAAACTGCGTCAACGTCGCCTTGCCGTATGTAGGTTACTGACTTCGTCAGTTCTATCTACAACCTCAAAGCAGTGCTTTGAGCAGCCTGCGGCTAGTTTCCTAGTTTGCTCTTTGATTTTCATTGAGTCTTGGCCTCAGGTTTCCATTTGCAATCAGAAAGGGATTTTATGTCCATTATTCAAAAACTCTGGTGGTTTTTCAAGTTAGAAAAGCGCCGTTATCTAGTCGGGATTGTGGCCTTAGTCTTGGTTTCCGTTCTCAATCTAATTCCCCCCATGGTCATGGGACGGGTGATTGATGCCATCACATCGGAGCAATTAACCCAGCAGGACCTCCTTCTTGACCTATTTTACTTGCTTCTTGCGGCTTTTGGGATGTACTATCTGCGCTATGTTTGGCGTATGTATATTCTTGGGACTTCCTACCGTCTGGGACAGATTATGCGCTCTCGCTTATTTGAGCATTTCACAAAAATGTCTCCAGCCTTTTATCAGACCTATCGGACGGGGGACCTGATGGCGCATGCCACCAACGATATCAATGCCTTGACTCGTCTCGCAGGTGGTGGAGTCATGTCTGCGGTGGATGCCTCTATCACAGCTTTGGTGACTTTGCTGACCATGCTCTTTAGCATTTCATGGCAAATGACCTTGGTTGCCATTCTACCCTTGCCTTTTATGGCTTATGCGACCAGTCGTCTAGGGAGAAAGACTCATAAGGCTTTCGGAGAATCTCAAGCTGCCTTTTCCGAACTCAATAACAAGGTGCAGGAGTCTGTATCAGGTATCAAAGTGACCAAGTCTTTCGGTTATCAGACGGATGAGCTGGAGTCTTTTCAGGAAGTAAATGAATTGACCTTCCAAAAGAACCTGCAAACCATGAAATACGATAGCTTGTTTGACCCCATGGTTCTCTTGTTTGTTGGTTCATCCTATGTTTTAACTCTTTTGCTCGGTTCTTTGATGGTTCAGGAGGGGCAGATTACGGTTGGAAATCTGGTTACCTTTATCAGCTACTTGGATATGCTGGTTTGGCCTCTTATGGCCATTGGCTTCCTCTTTAATATCACTCAGCGAGGCAAGGTTTCTTTCCAGCGGATTGAGGAACTTTTGTCTCAGGAATCACCTGTAAAAGACCCTGAGTTTCCTCTGGACAGTATCGAAAATGGACGTTTGAAGTACGCCATTGACAGCTTTGCCTTTGAAAATGAGGAGACACTGACGGATATTCACTTTAGTTTAGAAAAAGGACAAACCCTAGGCTTGGTCGGTCAGACAGGCTCTGGAAAAACATCCTTGATTAAGCTCCTCTTGCGTGAATACGATGTGGATAAGGGAGCTATTTACCTAAACGGTCATGATATTCGGGACTATCGTCTGACAGACCTTCGTGGTCTCATGGGCTATGTTCCTCAGGACCAGTTTCTCTTTGCGACCTCTATCTTAGACAATATCCGCTTCGGCAATCCGAACTTGCCCCTTTCAGCAGTCGAGGAAGCGACCAAGCTAGCACAAGTTTACCAAGATATTGTAGACATGCCTCAGGGATTTGATACGCTGATAGGTGAAAAAGGAGTCAGTCTCTCAGGTGGTCAAAAGCAACGTCTGGCAATGAGTCGGGCTATGATTTTAGACCCTGATATTTTGATTTTAGATGATTCCTTGTCCGCCGTGGATGCCAAGACGGAGTATGCAATCATCGACAATCTCAAGGAGACGCGGAAGGATAAGACAACCATTATCACAGCCCATCGCCTCAGTGCAGTTGTACATGCAGATCTGATTTTGGTTCTGCAAAATGGCCAAATCATAGAACGCGGTACACACGAAGACCTGCTAGCTTTAGATGGCTGGTATGCCCAAACCTATCAGTCTCAGCAGTTGGAAATGAAAGGAGAAGAAGATGCAGAATAAGAAAGAACAATGGGCTGTATTGAAGCGCTTGATGTCCTATCTCAAGACCTATGGCCTCCTGACCTTTTTGGCACTCAGTTTTCTCCTCGTGACTACAGTCATTAAAAGTGTCATTCCCCTTGTGGCTTCCCACTTTATCGACCAGTACCTCAGCAACCTAAACCATCTTGCTATTACAGTTTTATTAGCCTACTATGGTCTTTATCTCCTACAAACTCTAGTTCAGTATGTCGGCAATCTTCTCTTTGCGCGGGTGTCCTACAGTATTGTCAGAGATATTCGTCGCGATGCCTTTGCCAATATGGAGAAACTGGGCATGTCTTATTTTGACAAGACGCCAGCAGGTTCCATCGTTTCTCGTTTGACAAATGATACCGAGACCATCAGTGATATGTTTTCGGGGATTTTATCCAGCTTTATTTCAGCAGTCTTCATCTTTCTGACAACCCTGTATACCATGTTGGTGCTGGATTTTCGTTTGACAGCTTTAGTCTTGCTCTTTCTTCCCTTGATTTTCCTTTTGGTCAATCTCTACCGGAAAAAATCAGTGAAAATCATCGAGAAAACCAGAAGTCTCTTGTCAGATATCAATAGTAAGCTGGCAGAGAATATCGAGGGGATCAGGATTATCCAGGCCTTTAATCAAGAGAAGCGCCTGCAGGCAGAATTTGATGAAATCAACCAAGAACACTTGGTCTATGCCAACCGATCTGTAGCCTTGGATGCCCTCTTTTTGAGACCTGCTATGAGTTTGCTGAAACTCCTAGGCTACGCTGTTTTGATGGCTTACTTTGGTTACCGTGGTCTTTCAATCGGGATAACAGCCGGAACCATGTATGCCTTTATCCAGTACATCAACCGTCTTTTTGATCCCCTGATTGAGGTGACGCAAAACTTTTCAACCCTTCAAACTTCCATGGTGTCTGCAGGTCGTGTCTTTGCCTTGATTGATGAAATGACCTATGAGCCTCTTCAAGAAGATGAGCAAGCAAAAGTCCAAGAAGGCAATATCCGTTTTGAACATGTGTGTTTCTCATATGATGGCAAACATCCGATTCTGGATGATATTTCCTTTTCAGTTAACAAGGGCGAAACCATTGCCTTTGTAGGTCATACAGGTTCGGGGAAATCTTCCATTATCAATGTCCTCATGCGCTTTTATGAATTTCAGTCAGGCCACGTTCTCTTGGATGGTGTGGATATTAGAGACTACAGTCAGGAAGAGCTGAGAAAAAATATCGGTTTAGTCTTACAAGATCCCTTCCTCTATCACGGGACTATCAAGTCCAATATCGCCATGTACCAAGACATTAGTGATGAAGAGGTCCAGGCTGCGGCTGCCTTTGTGGATGCAGATTCCTTTATTCAGGACCTTCCGCAGGGTTATGATGCCCCCGTTTCCGAGCGTGGTTCGAGCTTTTCTACTGGCCAGCGCCAGCTTCTTGCCTTTGCTAGAACAGTCGCCAGTCAGCCTAAAATCCTGATTTTGGATGAAGCGACAGCCAATATTGACTCTGAAACAGAAAGTTTGGTTCAAGATTCCCTAGCTAAGATGAGACAGGGACGGACAACCATTGCCATTGCTCATCGCCTTTCGACCATCCAGGACGCCAACTGTATTTATGTCTTGGATAAGGGGCGCATCATAGAGAGTGGAACCCATGAGGAACTCTTGGCCTTGGGAGGAACCTATCACAAAATGTATAGCTTGCAGGCAGGGGCCATGTCCTAATACTCTTTGAAAATCTCTTCAAACCATGTCAGCTTTATCTGCAACCTCAAAGCTGTACTTTGATTTTCATTGAGCACCAGAAGGAAATTCTTCAAATCACAGATTTCTTGCACCGCCTTTTCCATTTTGTGGTATAATGAAAAATGTTGACAAATAGTATAATAAAAACAAAGGAGAAACAGCATGCTGAAATGGGAAGACTTGCCCGTGGAAATGCAATCAAGCGAGGTTGAGTCTTATTACCAGCTTGTCTCTAAAAGGAAGGGTTCGCTGATTTTCAAGCGTTGCCTAGACTGGGTTCTGGCTCTGTTTTTGCTAGTTTTGACTTCTCCCACCTTTCTTATCTTGAGCATTTGGATCAAGTTGGATAGCAAGGGACCTGTCATTTACAAGCAAGAGCGCGTGACCCAGTACAACCGTCCGTTCAAGATTTGGAAGTTCCGTACTATGGTAACGGATGCGGATAAAAAAGGAAGCCTGGTGACTTCTGCTAACGACAGCCGCATTACCAAGGTTGGAAATTTCATCCGCCGTGTGCGCTTGGACGAACTACCTCAGCTGGTCAATGTCCTTAAAGGCGAGATGTCCTTTGTAGGGACCCGTCCTGAAGTGCCACGTTACACCGAGCAGTATAGTCCTGAAATGATGGCGACCTTGCTCTTGCCAGCAGGAATCACCTCTCCAGCCAGCATCAACTACAAGGATGAGGACACGATCATCAGTCAGATGACAGAGGAAGGTCTGTCGGTTGACCAGGCCTATGTAGAGCATGTTCTTCCTGAAAAGATGCGCTATAATCTCGCCTATCTCCGAGAATTTAGTTTCCTTGGAGACATCAAAATCATGTTTCAAACCGTGTTTGAAGTGCTAAAATAAAGTAGTCATAAGAAAATGAGTACAGATAAAAGGAGCAAATCAATGCCAAATTACAATATTCCATTTTCACCACCCGATATTACAGAAGCAGAAATTGCTGAAGTAGCGGATACCCTGCGCTCTGGTTGGATCACAACAGGTCCTAAGACAAAAGAACTGGAGCGTCGCTTGTCTCAATACACACAGACACCTAAGACTGTCTGCCTCAACTCTGCGACAGCCGCTCTTGAGTTGATTTTACGTGTTTTGGAAGTGGGATCAGGTGATGAAGTCATCGTTCCAGCTATGACTTATACAGCTTCATGCAGTGTCATCACACACGTAGGAGCGACACCTGTCATGGTGGATATCCAAGCAGATACGTTTGAAATGGACTATGACTTGCTAGAGCAAGCCATTACTGAAAAGACTAAGGTGATTATTCCGGTTGAGCTTGCAGGGATTGTGTGCGACTATGACCGTTTGTTCCAAGTTGTGGAGAAAAAACGTGATCTCTTTACAGCTGCTAGCAAGTGGCAAAAGGCCTTTAACCGTATCGTGATTGTCTCTGATAGTGCTCATGCTTTGGGATCTACTTACAAAGGACAACCAGCTGGATCTATCGCTGACTTTACTTCCTTCTCATTCCATGCCGTTAAGAACTTTACAACTGCTGAGGGAGGAAGTGCGACTTGGAAAGCCAATCCAGCGATTGACGACGAAGAGATGTACAAGGAGTTCCAAATCCTTTCCCTTCACGGTCAAACAAAGGATGCTCTTGCCAAGATGCAATTGGGTTCATGGGAATACGATATCGTCACACCAGCCTACAAGTGCAATATGACCGATATCATGGCTTCGATTGGTTTGGTACAATTGGATCGTTACCCAGCTTTGCTAGAACGTCGTAAGGACATCGTGGACCGCTATGATCGTGGTTTTGCAGGTACTCGTATTCACCCACTGGTACACAAGACTGATACTGTCGAATCTTCACGCCACCTCTACATCACCCATGTAGAAGGAGCAAGTTTAGAAGAACGCAACCTTATCATCCAAGAATTGGCCAAAGCAGGAATTGCAAGTAATGTACACTATAAACCGCTTCCTCTCTTGACAGCCTATAAGAATCTTGGTTTTGATATGGCAGATTATCCAAGGGCCTATGCCTTCTTTGAAAATGAAATTACCCTCCCTCTTCACACTAAATTAAGCGATGAAGAAGTTGATTACATCGTTCAGACTTTGGTGAGAATTTCTGAAGAAATCCTCGGTTCTGGAAAAAAATAATAAAAAATCTTGACAAAAAGCGGACAATAGCATATAATATTCTCAACAAATCAGAAAAGTAACTATTTTTGATCTTCAGGGAGCCTGTGGTGATTGTGAACAGGTGGTTGGAAGTAGTGAAAGTGGGCTGATTTTAAAAATGAATTTGAAACAATGAAAATTCGGTGCGCACACCTTACAGTGCAACTTGTTGTTAGACAAGGCAGAGATGTAAAGGGGAATAGTCCCTTTATAATTGAGGTGGCACCGCGTTACCAACGCCCTCACACAGAATCCAATCTGTGTGTGGGCTTTTTTCATATCTTTAAATTAATACTGAAAGAGGAAAAATTTATGACAACTAAAGGTTATTTTGGACAATTTGGTGGTAGTTTTGTACCGGAGCCGATTCAGGCTTTGTTGGATGAGTTGGAAGTGACATTTGATAAATACAAGGATGATTCAGAATTTTTGGCAGAATTTCGCCATTACTTGAAGGATTATTCTGGTCGCGAAACACCGCTTTATTTTGCGGAAAGTTTGACAGACCACCTAGGTGGGGCTAAGATTTATCTTAAACGTGAAGACCTGAACCACCTTGGTTCTCACAAACTCAACAACGTTTTAGGACAAATCCTTCTTGCCAAACGTATGGGCAAAAAACGAGTGATTGCAGAAACAGGAGCTGGTCAGCATGGTGTTGCGACAGCAGCTGCTGCAGCCAAGTTTGGTATGGCTTGTGATGTCTACATGGGGGCAGAAGATGTGGAGCGTCAACGTCTCAATGTTTTCCGTATGGAGATGATGGGAGCAACTGTCCATGCAGTTGAAACAGGCACTCGTACCCTCAAGGATGCGGTCGATGCAGCTTTTGGAGCATGGATGAATGACCTTGAAGCCTTCTACGTTTTGGGATCTGCTGTAGGACCTCATCCTTATCCTACAATTGTTCATGAATTCCAAAAGGTCATCAGTGAAGAATCTCGTCGTCAAATCTTAGAAAAAGAAGGTCGTTTACCAGACTACGTCATTGCCTGTGTAGGTGGTGGTTCCAATGCCATCGGTGCTTTTTCGCAGTATGTGGCTGATGAAGAAGTCAAATTGGTTGGGGTCGAAGCTGCTGGTCATGGGCTTGACACAGACAAGCATGCAGCCACTATGACAAAGGGTAGTGTCGGAATTGTCGATGGTATGAAGACCTATGCAGTCTTTAAGGAAGACGGAGAGCTGGCGCCAGTTTACTCTATCTCAGCTGGTTTGGACTATCCAGGGGTTGGCCCAGAACACGCCTACTTCAAAGATTCTGGCCGCGTGGAATACGTAGCAGCGACAGATGAAGAAGCTGTTCAAGCCTTGCTCCTTCTAAGCAAGACTGAAGGGATTATCCCAGCGATCGAAAGTTCGCACGCTATCGCAGAGGCGGTTAAACGTGCACCGAAACTAAGTAAAGATGAGATTATCATCATCAATGTCTCTGGTCGTGGAGACAAGGACGTAGCTGCCATTGCAGACTACCTAGAAGCTAAAAAATAATAGATGGAAAAATTACAGTCTTTTCTCTCACAGAGAGCTTGTGGTTGCTGGAAACAAGCAGAGAATGCTGTAAGGTTGGGTCCATCTGAAACAAGAGAAGAAAACATAATTCTCAAGGGAGTGCCCTTTATCGCACAGCCTGTTACAGGAGGTATCTGAGACAGGGATGAGAGATAGGAGAAATCCTATAATTGAGGTGGCACCGCGAATTTCGTCCTCACGCAAGTTATTTTGCGTGGGGATTTTTATATATTTATCGTAGATATGGCTATCAGTTTTAAATTATGCTTTATCACTAAATAAATTTCTATAAAATATTTGCGAACGAAGTGAGCATTAAACCGCTATTTCCCGCCATAGTGGTATTCTAGAGAAGCATCTTTGCTTCTCTAGAACGGAATTTTTGAGAGTAAAATAGTTCGGGGAACTATTTTAGCCTGAGCCTAGAAATGAATGAGCGAGGAGCTCGAAAATTAGGTCTTTCATTTCATGGATTTCTAAAATCATCCACTGGATAATTTTACCTCCCGTCCGCACTATTTAAGGGAAATAGAAAAAAGACAAAAAATTAAAAATAAGAAACTGAAAGGGAAATTACAATGGAACGAATCATTCATGGAGATGTCTTATCACCAATCTTGGCTTATATGCGCCTAAAGGGGCAACACAAGGTTATCTTAGAGAGTATTCCGAGAGACAAGGAAACCGCTCGTTTTTCTATCCTAGCCTATAATCCAGTTTTTGAGATTCAGTTTGAAAATGGAGTCCTTTATCAAAATGGTCAAGTGATTGATCGGGATCCCTTGGATTTCCTTTATGAAGTGACTCATAAGAGCCAGCACCATTCAGACCTACCTTTTGGTGGGGGAGCTATTGGCTTTGTTGGTTACGATATGATTTCTCTTTATGAAGAAATTGGTCAAATCCCTCAAGATACCATTGGGACGCCAGACATGCATTTCTTTGTCTATGAGAGTTACATGGTCTTTGACCACAAGAAGGAAAAAATCCATGTCATTGAGGATGCTCTTTACAGCGAGCGTGTTCAAGAAGACTTGGAAAAAGCTTTGAACCAAGTACTTGAGGAATTACGCATTCCTGCTCCAAATGAATTTGAAGACTTGGATCTATCTCCGCTGGACTTCAAACCGCATATCGCTCCTCAGAAGTTTGAGCAAATGGTCGAAACAGCTCGTGACTTGATTCGTAATGGTGATATGTTCCAATGCGTGCTCAGTCAGCGTTTCTCAGCAGAAGTTACTGGAAATCCATTTGACTTCTACAGAAATCTCCGCGTGACCAACCCATCTAATTACCTCTATTTCTATGATTTTGGTGATTATCAAATTATCGGTGCTAGTCCAGAAAGTTTGGTTTCTGTCAAAAATGGCATCGTGACAACCAATCCGATTGCCGGTACGCGACCAAGAGGGGCTACGGATGAAGAGGACAAGGCTTTGGCGACAGACCTGCTTTCTGATGAGAAGGAAACAGCAGAACATCGGATGTTGGTAGACTTGGGGCGTAATGATATTGGCCGCATCTCTGAAACGGCCAGTGTCCAAGTCACCAAGTATATGGAAGTGGAGCTCTTCCGCTATGTTATGCATTTGACCAGCGTGGTGAAAGGGCGTTTGCTTCCAGAACTCACTGCTATGGATGCCTTGAAATCAACACTTCCAGCTGGAACAGTTTCAGGAGCACCAAAGATTCGGGCCATGAGACGCATCTATGAACTGGAAACGGAAAAACGTGGCGTATACGCAGGAGCAATCGGCTACTTGTCTGCAACGGGCGATATGGATTTCGCTATTGCCATCCGAACCATGATTCTCAAAAACCAAACAGCCTATGTGCAGGCTGGGGCAGGGATTGTCTATGACTCTATTGCCCAAAATGAATACCAAGAAACCATTAACAAGGCAAAATCTATGACTAGAATTGGAGAACTAAGACCATGATTTTATTGATTGACAACTATGATTCTTTTACCTATAACTTGGCTCAATACATTGGGAATTTCGCAGAAGTGCAGGTCTTGAGAAATGATGATTCCAAGCTGTATGAAGAAGCTGAAAAAGCAGATGGTCTGGTCTTTTCTCCCGGTCCTGGTTGGCCAGTGGATGCCGGAAAGATGGAAGACATGATTCGTGACTTTGCAGGCAAGAAGCCAATTCTAGGGATTTGTTTGGGGCACCAAGCCATCGCAGAAGTCTTTGGTGGGAAGCTAGGTTTGGCTCCAAAAGTCATGCATGGAAAACAAAGCAATATCAGCTTTGAAGCGCCATCTGTTCTCTATCAAGGCATTGAGGATGGTCGTCCAGTCATGCGTTATCACAGTATTTTGATTGAAGAAATGCCAGAAGAGTTTGAAGTGACAGCTCGTTCGACTGATGACCAAGCTATTATGGGAATTCAACACAAAAGCCTGCCGATTTATGGCTTCCAGTACCATCCAGAAAGTATCGGAACGCCAGATGGCTTGTCTTCTATTCGGAATTTTATCGAGAAGGTTGTAAAGTGAGGAAACTAGGATGAAAGAGATTATTGAAAAATTAGCAAAATTTGAAAATTTATCAGGTGTGGAAATGACGGATGTCATTGAGCGTATCGTAACTGGGCGCGTAACAGAAGCTCAGATTGCTTCTCTTCTCTTGGCCCTTAAGATGAAGGGGGAAACACCGGAGGAACGCACAGCCATTGCACAAGTCATGAGAGGCCATGCCCAACACATTCCAACTGAAATCCATGATGCTATGGATAACTGCGGTACAGGTGGAGACAAGTCTTTCAGCTTTAACATTTCCACAACTGCAGCCTTTGTCTTGGCTGGTGGCGGCATTCATATGGCCAAGCACGGTAACCGTTCGATTTCTTCTAAATCGGGTTCGGCAGATGTCCTTCAAGCATTGGGCATCAATCTTGACCTCAAACCAGCTGAACTAGGTAAGGTTTTCGATAAAACTGGAATCGTTTTTCTCTTTGCTAAAAACATGCACCCAGCTATGAAATACATCATGCCCGCTCGTTTGGAGTTGGGAATTCCAACGATTATGAACTTGACTGGTCCACTGATTCATCCAATGGCCTTGGAAACACAGTTGCTTGGCATTAGTCGTCCAGAACTGCTAGAAAGTACAGCTCAGGTTTTGAAAAATATGGGTCGCAAACGTGCCATCGTGGTTGCTGGACCAGAAGGGTTGGATGAAGCTGGCTTGAACGGGACAACTAAGATTGCTCTTCTTGAAAATGGCGAAATCACCTTGTCAAGCTTCACTCCAGAGGATTTGGGGATGGAACGCTACGCTATCGAAGATATCCGTGGTGGCAATGCTCAGGAAAATGCAGAAATTTTGCTCAGCGTTCTTCAAAACGAACCAAGTCCATTCTTGGAAACGACAGTTTTAAATGCTGGTCTTGGTTTCTATGCCAATGGTAAGGTAGCTAGTATCAAGGAGGGAGTTGCCTTGGCCCGTCAAGTGATTACCAGTGGCAAGGCCCTTGAAAAACTCAGACTGTTACAGGAGTACCAAAAATGAGTCAGGAATTTTTAGCACGAATTTTAGAGCAGAAGGCGCGTGAGGTCGAGCAAATGGAGCTGGAGGAAATCCAGCCCTTGCGCCAGACTTATCGCTTGGCAGAATTTTTGAAGAATCACCAGGACCGTTTGCAGGTAATCACTGAGGTCAAGAAGGCTAGCCCTAGTCTGGGAGATATCAATCTCAATGTGGATATTGTGCAACAGGCCCAGACTTATGAAGCGAACGGCGCAGTGATGATTTCGGTTTTGACAGATGAAGTTTTCTTTAAAGGGCATTTGGATTATCTGCGGGAGATTTCCAGTCAGGTGCAGATTCCGACGCTCAACAAGGACTTTATCATCGATGAAAAGCAAATCATCCGTGCTCGCAATGCCGGTGCGACAGTCATCTTGCTCATTGTGGCAGCCTTGTCAGAAGAACGCCTCAAAGAACTATACGACTATGCGACAGAGCTTGGTCTGGAAGTCTTGGTGGAGACTCACAATCTAGCTGAACTAGAGGTGGCCCACAGACTGGGTGCTGAGATTATTGGGGTTAACAACCGCAACTTGACCACCTTTGAAGTCGATTTGCAGACCAGTGTAGACTTGGCCCAGCACTTTGAGGAAGATCGCTATTACATTTCTGAATCTGCTATTTTCACAGGGCAGGATGCGGAACGAGTAGCACCATACTTTAACGGAATTTTGGTAGGAACAGCTCTCATGCAGGCAGAAGATGTAGCCCAGAGAATCAAGGAGTTGCAGATTGACAAAGGTTAAGATTTGTGGATTGTCGACCAAAGAAGCGGTGGAGATAGCCGTATCAGCAGGGGCAGACTACATCGGTTTTGTCTTTGCACCTAGTAAAAGGCAGGTGACCTTGGATCAGGCTGCTGAGCTGGCAAAGCTCATTCCTGCAGATGTAAAAAAGGTTGGTGTATTTGTTTCACCAAGTCGGGCAGAACTGCTAGAAGCGATTGACAAAGTTTGCTTGGACTTGGTTCAAGTTCATGGTCAGGTAGCGGATGACTTGTTTGAGGATTTGCCTTGTGCCAGCATTCAGGCCGTGCAGGTGGATGGAAATGGTCATGTCCCCAATTCTCGGGCAGACTATCTACTCTTTGATGCGCCTGTGGCAGGGAGTGGTCAGACCTTTGACTGGGGCCAACTGGATACAGCAGAACTTGCTCAGCCCTTCTTTATCGCAGGTGGGCTTAATGAAGACAACGTAGCAAAAGCGATTCAACACTTTACTCCCTATGCAGTCGATGTATCAAGCGGAGTGGAGACAGATGGACAAAAAGATCAGGAAAAGATTAGAAGATTTATAGAGAGGGTAAAGCATGGCATATCAAGAACCAAATAAAGATGGATTTTACGGAAAATTCGGCGGACGTTTCGTCCCAGAAACATTGATGACAGCAGTTTTGGAGTTGGAAAAAGCTTATCGTGAAAGTCAGGCAGACCCAAGTTTCCAAGAGGAATTAAACCAGCTCTTACGTCAGTACGTAGGACGTGAAACTCCCCTTTACTACGCAAAAAACTTGACCCAGCATATCGGCGGAGCCAAGATTTATCTCAAACGGGAAGACCTTAACCATACAGGTGCTCACAAGATTAACAATGCCTTGGGACAAGTTCTTCTGGCTAAACGAATGGGCAAAAAGAAAATTATCGCTGAAACAGGTGCTGGTCAGCACGGTGTGGCAACTGCAACAGCTGCGGCCCTCTTTAACATGGAATGTACCATCTACATGGGTGAGGAAGATGTTAAACGCCAAGCCCTTAATGTGTTCCGTATGGAGCTTTTAGGAGCTAAGGTTGAGGCTGTGACAGATGGTTCGCGCGTGCTCAAGGATGCGGTTAATGCAGCCCTTCGTTCATGGGTGGCAAATATCGATGATAGCCACTATATCCTTGGTTCTGCCTTGGGACCTCATCCATTCCCAGAAATCGTTCGTGACTTCCAAAGTGTCATCGGTCGAGAGGCTAAACAACAGTACCGTGAATTGACAGGCCAAGACTTATCAGATGCCCTAGTAGCCTGTGTTGGTGGTGGTTCTAATGCGATTGGTCTCTTCCACCCATTTGTAGAAGATGAGTCTGTAGCTATGTATGGGGCTGAAGCAGCTGGACTTGGTGTGGACACGGAGCACCACGCAGCGACTTTGACCAAGGGTCGTCCAGGTGTTCTCCACGGTTCTCTTATGGATGTGCTCCAAGATGCTCATGGTCAAATTCTTGAAGCCTTCTCTATCTCAGCAGGTTTGGACTATCCTGGTATCGGTCCAGAACATTCTCACTACCACGATATTAAACGTGCCAGCTATGTTCCTGTGACAGACGAAGAAGCCTTGGAAGGATTCCAACTCTTGTCTCGTGTGGAAGGAATTATCCCAGCCTTGGAATCAAGCCACGCCATTGCCTTTGCAGTGAAATTGGCCAAAGAACTTGGACCAGACAAGTCGATGATTGTCTGCCTATCCGGTCGTGGGGACAAGGATGTAGTTCAAGTCAAAGACCGCTTGGAAGCAGATGCAGCAAAGAAGGGAGAAGCCCATGCCTAAGACTTTAACAGAAAAATTGAACGCTATCAAAGCAACCGGAAAAGGAATTTTCGTTCCCTATATCATGGCTGGGGACCATGAGAAAGGTTTGGATGGTCTCGGTGAAACAATCCACTTTTTAGAAGATTTGGGTGTTTCAGCTATTGAAGTGGGCATTCCCTTTTCAGACCCTGTTGCAGATGGACCTGTGATCGAAGAAGCAGGTTTGCGCAGTCTAGCTCACGGGACTTCTACTCAGGCTTTGGTTGAAACCTTGAAAATCATTCAGACTGAGGTGCCACTGGTCATCATGACCTACTTCAACCCCCTTTTTCAGTACGGTGTGGACAAATTTGTCAAAGATCTGGCAGATACTGCAGTTAAGGGCTTGATTATCCCAGACCTGCCTCATGAGCATGCCAACTTTGTAGAGCCATTTTTGGTAGACACAGATATCGCCTTGATTCCCCTAGTAAGTTTGACAACAGGGATTGAGCGTCAGAAAGAGTTGATCAAGGGAGTAGAAGGCTTCGTCTATGCCGTTGCCATCAATGGGGTGACAGGGAAAACAGGCAATTACCGTGCAGATTTGGACAAGCACTTGGCTCAATTACATCAAGTAGCCGATATCCCAGTATTGACAGGTTTTGGTGTGTCTAGTCAGGCTGATGTGGAACGTTTCAATGCGGTGTCAGATGGTGTTATCGTCGGTTCGAAGATTGTAAAAGCTCTCCACCAAGGAGAGCCGATTGAGGACTTTATCAAACAAGCAGTAGTTTACCAAAAATAATCAAACAAACAGCAAGTAAGAGGAAAGGCACAAAAGGAAGTCTTTCCTTTTTCTTTTGCAGGAGAAAGGCTAGGATTCCCGTCGCAGAAGCAAACTGGATCAAGAAGAGTAATTCTGTCACGCTAAAGACGAGAGCGCAAGAAGCAAGAAAGAGAAAATCCCCTGCACCCATGCGGATATCTATGAAATGAGCCATGATTCCAAGGATAATGAAGAAGACCATGACTAGATTCCAACCACAGAAAGCCATGAGGATTAGGTGGAAAGTCAACCAGGCCAGTAGGGGATACTCCTGATGGCGAAAGTCATAGATACCCAAGGTCAAACCAGCAGTGATGAGGATGACTTGTCCTATGGAAATCCAGCCCCAAGACCAAGCCAGAAAGACAAGCCCTAAGCCGAGTTCAAAGAGGGCATACCAGAATGGATAACGAATCTTGCAGTAGCGACAGCGAAAGCGATTAAAGACCTGCGAGAGGATAGGAAACAAATCCAACGGTCGCAAGCGAGTCTGACAGGAATCGCAGTGACTAGCTGGTCGGATAATGGATTGCTCAGGGAAACGGTCAATGACCAAACCCAAGAAAGAAGCGAGAATGCTCCCGACAAGAAAAAAATAAAGATCAATCATACTTATCTATTCGTAAAAAATAGAAGAAGTAGTATAATAAAGAAACATTGATAAGATGGTGAGGAAATAGATGACAATTCGTTTTGAAGAAAATATGAGCAAAGAAAATGCTCAGCACGTATGCCAATGGTCCAACTCCCTTGGCAAGTCCTTTCAAGAACAATGGATGGGGACAATGATTCCTTTTCCCTTGACCATTCCAGTCTTGCAAGATTTGGAAGGAATCTTTTCAATCTTTGATGGACAAGAGTTTGTGGGGCTTATCCAGAAAATCAGGCTAGAAGACAGGAATCTTCATATCGGGAGATTTTTTATCAACCCCCAGAAACAGGGGCAGGGCTTAGGTAGCCAGGCTTTAAGGAAATTTGTTAGTTTGACCTTTAAAAATGAAGACATAGATACTATTTCTCTAAATGTCTACGAGGCAAATCAAACAGCTTACAATCTTTACCAAAAAGAAGGATTTGAAATCGTTCAAATGGTTGAAACACCTATACGAAAATACATCATGAAAAAGGGTAGATAGGAGTCACGTAGGACTAGATTCCCTAGGATTTCTCAAGATAAGGAAGTTATCTTTCAAAGTTAGAAACAAGGCTTCTATGATTTTTTAGATAGAGGAGATAAACATGTCGAGATGTAGAAAAATACGAATCTTGCTCGCTTCAGTAATTGCCTTAGTTGTTGGTATCAATCTTTATTTTCAGTATCAAAACCACCAAGAACATATGCAATTAAAAACCTCCTTTGAAGAAAAGGACAATATAACTGTTTTACAACATTTAATGGATTCAGGAAAATATGCGTCTGACATGCGAAAAGCAGGCTATATTGTTCCTCCCGACGGTGCTATCCGCTTGGATGGAGGAATTGACTCCATAGGGATAAAAGGAGACATCGATTTGAAAATGTTGAATCCTAGTAGGGATGAAGTCTCGGTTTTATTTGAAACAAGGGTAAATGAGGAACAAATAAATGCCTACTATATTTTAGATAATCATTTAACCCTAAAACGTAGTTACTATTCTCATATTAGGAATCAGAAAAAAGAAAGTGTGACCATCTCTCAAGCCGAAGAAGAACGCCTGTTAAAGATTGTTCGAAAAGAGTTGAAAGCTTTTCTAGATAAGATGTATCAGACTTTGTATGGTTGATGTTACTAGTGAGAAATGGATGCGAGACTCTGTGCAGAATGTCAACGATGATGAGAAAGGGGGGGATAAAATGTTTACAGAATTGCTTTTTATTGTCTCTTTAGTGTTACTTTTACGTTTGTTTAAGAGTAGACGCTCACGAATGATTATAGGAGTCTTGTATAGTTTGCTGCTAGTCTGGTTTGTCTTTTCCGTTTTGAACTATGGCAAATACACTCTTCAACCAGGTCAATCTGTCAACTTAAGAGTAAATCCCAGAACACAAGATTTGGAATACTATTCAATCTTCATCTTGAAGAAAAACGATTCAAGTAAAATTAAATTAACTGGCTCTAGTGTTTGGAGTGAGAGTAATGGTGATGTTTACTATGAAGTAGAGGGACAAAAAATTACAAAAAGCCATGGTTTCGATGAGGAGGATGAAGAACTTCCAAACAATCAATCAGATATTTATTTAGAAAAAGATGGAGTTGTTGTGAGTTACCAAGGTGAAAAAGTGTTTGATGCCACCAATAACAAGCCCTACACGATAACCATTACCAATGTAGACAACCAGCCAGCCCAATTTGAGGCTCAGGTGGTGGATAAGTAAGTCTAGTAGCGTATAAACGTTTCAATTCAATAAAAAACATATTATTTTAAGTAAGCAAAAAAACCTTAGTTACCAAGGCTTTTTCCTGTTGACAATACCTTTTAACGAAAAATGGGAGCGTGTTTAGAATTCGATCTACAAAAAAAGAGGACATTTACGGTCCTCTTTTTGACTACTATAGATAAAAAGGTCAATTAAGGTTTAGCCTTATTTTTCGTCTTTGTGAAGCATGTTTTTAACACCTTCAATAGCGCCTTCGACAGCGTCTTTTGCATCTTCAGCAACTTCTTTTACTTTAGAAACAACTTTTTCAGCAGCGCCTTCTTTTTCCATTTTTTCATCGCCAATCATTTTGCCGACACCTTCTTTAATGGAACCTTTTGCTTGGTTTAATTTTTCTTCTGTTGACATGATTCTGCCTCCTTTAAATTGATTGATTTTGACAAGATTAATTAGTGTACGCGAGCATTTTCCTTTGTTTCGCCTTTAACGGCTTCAACACCTTCGCCTACTTTTTCTTGAACAGCAGCTACACCTGAACCGATACCAGATTTCACTTTTTCAAATTGTTCTGAAGCAAATTCTCCTGTTGAAGAAGCCACGTCAGTTACTCGGTCTTGGAGGCTAACTGAATCTGCTTCATGCTGTTCCTTCGTTTTGATATCAACAACATTCACATTGACTTCAACTACTTCTAAATCAGTCATTTTTGTAACTTGTGATACGACAACATCTTTGATTTCTTTGTACAAAGCAGGGACATTCTTTTGGTATTCAACAACAATGTTCAAGTCAACTGCAACTTGTTCTTTCCCAACTTCAACATTGACACCATGAGTGACATTGTCTGTATTGATAATTTTTTCTGTTAGATTAGAGAAAAATCCTCCATCAACATCCAAAAGTCCAGGTACTTTTTCAAGTGAAAGACCAATGATTTTTTGGATTACTTTGTCTTCATAAGTGAGTTCCCCTTTAACATCTTGAGAAACAACAGCAACATCTTTTTTTTCTACATTTTTATCTACGTTTGACATACGAGACTCCTTTATTTATTTAAATATTTTTCCTTAACATAGTATCCAGCAAATGCTCCTAAGGCTCCACAAATTAGTACAAATAGTGTTTTGAAAAAGCCAAAGGATAAGATAAAGCAAGCGAGAATGACACCTACTAAACCTGCAATGATTGGATACTGGTATTTTTTAAACCATTCCATTTTTACTTCCTTACTTTACACGACTAACAGTCTTTTTGGTCGTTTTTTGAGGTTCAACTTCTTTAACTTTAACTTCAAGTTTTACCTCACGTTCAATACCAAAGAACTGCTTTAATCCATGAGTTATTTCATTCTGAATGACTAGACATCGATTTGAGATGTTGTCTGAAGGAAGAATTTTACCTTCTACAGTAACGAAACATTTATTTTTGCGGCTATTTACATGGACCGTTGGTTCTTTCATCAACTGATGATCAATAACCAAACATCGAACAAAGCCTTCGATAGCTGAATTTTTTAGTTTTAATGTATCTTCTTGAGTCTCTAATTGAATCTCTAAATACTGTTTAGGATAGAAGAGTATTACTAGCATTGAAATTAACACTAAAACAGATAGGACAAGTGTCCCCCAAAAGACATATCTAGCAATCAGAAATTCAGCGTAGAGTTCTCTCCAACTGAATAAGTGGATATCTAAATCACTGACCTGATGATAATCTATGAGAATAGGAAGGAAAATAGCCAAGATTAAAATACAGAAAATAAGTAACAATATTTTCTTTGATTTTGACATATTAAATCCTTTCAAATGAAAAGCTTTAAACCATAATTTTACCCGTCTACAGTATTCAAAATTATGGCTTATCACTTTTAATTTCTTATTAGGTAATGCTTATTTTTTACCAAATAGAAATGAAACGACTGCAACAACAATCACTGCACCTACGATTGACGGAATAATAGCCATTCCAGCCAATGAAGGTCCCCAGCTTCCTAGAAGTGATTGCCCTACAGATGAACCGATAAGACCTGCAAAGATATTTGCAATCAATCCCATTGAACCACCTTTTTTAGTGATTGCACCTGCGGCGAGACCAATAAGACCTCCTACAATAATGGACCACAACATAGTGTATCCTCCTTTTCTATTTCTAAATCAAAGAATCAACATCTTTGATTGAACTAATTATATACTATCTCAACTTGGAAACATAATAGTTCGTCTTAAAAACCGTACTGTAAACATGTACTTTAGATACAGATAAATAAGAAAAGACTGATTCTACTGAGTTTCTAGGTGATGAAGCGATTCTTTTCATAGCAAGCTAAAGTCGTTGTAAGAGGATAAATACACTCTATGTGGTATAATTGCATGAAGATTGAAAGACAATCCTTTAGTTTATTATAAAGAAAGAAAAGTTATACATGAGAGATTTATTATCAAAAAAAAGTCACAGACAATTAGAATTATTAGAATTACTATTTGAAAACAAACGCTGGTTTCATATTTCAGAACTAGCAGAATTATTGCACTGTACGGAACGTTCTGTAAAAGATGACTTGTCCCATGTCAGGTCTTCTTTTCCTGACTTGATATTTCATTCCTCAACAAACGGCATCCGTATCATTAATACCGATGATAGTGATATTGAGATGGTCTATCATCATTTTTTAAGCATTCAACTCACTTTTCAATTTTAGAATTTATCTTCTTTAATGAAGGATGTGATACTGATAGTATTTGCAAAGAGTTTTATATCAGTTCTTCCTCTCTTTATCGTATCATCAGTCACATTAATAAAATTATTAAGAAACAATATCGTTTTGAAATAAGCCTCAATCCAGTTCGAATCACTGGAAATGAGATTGATATCCGTTACTTTTTCGCCCAGTATTTTTCAGAGAAATATTATTTCCTTGAATGGCCCTTTGAAGATTTTTCAGTAGAACCTTTGTGCAAGCTGTTGGCACTGGTCTATAAAGAAACTGCATTTCCAGTCAATTTCGCCACTCAACGAATGTTAAAGTTACTCCTCGTAACAAATTTATACCGAATAAAGTTTGGCCATTTCTTGGAAGTTGAGAAAAATTCTTTTAACAACCAATTGTTGGAATCTTTCATGCAGGCAGAAGGAATCAACGAGATTGTAGCGAGTTTTGATTCTGAATATCATATCTCTTTGAATAAAGAAGTGATCGGTCAACTATTTGTATCCTATTTTCAAAAAATGTTTTTCATAGATGAAGAAGTATTCTTGAACTATGCAAAAACAGACAGCTATGTAAAAAAATCGTATCAGTTATTGGGCGATCTAGTAGATCAGGTATCAAGAGAGTATAATCTTCAAGTAGACAATAAAGACAATCTGATTTGGCATTTGCATAATACAGCACATCTGCATCGCCAGGAATTATCGACAGAGTTTATCCTATTTGATCAAAAAGGTAATACAATCAAGAACTTTCAAAATATTTTCCCTCGCTTTGTTTCAGAGGTGAAGGAAGGGATTGAACATTATCTAGAGGCTTTGGATATGGATCGTAGTTCAATGAAAGTCAATCATTTGACCTATACTTTTATCACCCATAGCAAACACTTGGTGCTAAATCTTTTACAAAATCAACCTAAATTAAAGGTTTTGGTTATGAGTAATTTTGATCAGTATCATGCAAAATCAATAGCTGAGACACTTTCTTACTATTGCAGCAACAATTTTGAACTGGAAGTTTGGAGTGAATTAGAGTTATCACTTGAGTCTCTAAAAGAATCACCATACGACATCATTATTTCTAATTTTATTATTCCTCCTATTGAAAATAAGAGATTGATTTATTCTAATAATGTCAATACAGTCGCTCTCATCTCTTTGCTTAACGCAATGATGTTTATTCGACTAGACGAGTAACTAAGAATAACAAAAAACGCTACATAGCGTTTTTTGTTTTATAAGAAAAGAATTTCCTCTATACTAGACTCAGAATATCCTAAGAACTTAAACAAAAAAGCCCTGAAACCAAGGCTTTTCCTGTTGTATCTAGATGCCCCCTGCATGGATTTGGAAAGAATTTTCATACTGATAGTAATTAAAAATATTGAAATATAAGTGATTTTAGGGAAATACTTTTAGGTATTTTCAATGTCATTATTTAAAAATGGGGCAAAAGTGGGGCAAAATCGAATGGCTCATAAAGGTTCTTGGCATGAACTTATCTGCTGAATTTGACTATGCACCATGGAATCAAAGTGGCTTTGGACCAAGTGCTCTTTTAAAATATTTTAAGTATAAATACCTTGGTTTTGAACCTCAAGATGAAAAAGAACTAGAGCAGTTCAAGGCAATGGAGACCTTCAAAATAGAGCAGAATGCAAAATAGTTTGCTTGCATCAAAGATTGTCTTTTAAGCGTTCTTTTGTGATTTAATAAAAGTTGGTACATGGGTTTTATGGTATACTAGTGTTAAAATATCATTCAGAACAGATAAGTAGGTATATTTATGTCGAGAGCTTTAAAGAAAAAGAAAGCAGTGATTGAAGAACGCTACCACGGCCCTTTGATTACAAATGAAGTTAGTTTAGGTTATATTAAGTTATATCCATGGATTGGTTTGGCATTGAGAGGTTTTATGTATTTGGTTGGAAGTTATGAAGATAATCTAGGTATTTTTAAAGGGCTTTCTTTGCTTTGCGGTGTTGTGAATATATTTGGTATTATCATTTCTTTTATTCCCTATTTGGTAAACGCCTGGAAGACTTTAACATATTATTTAATAGCCCTCACAGTGTTAAGTTTAGTGATAGGTTTAGATTTTATTGGTTTATTAATGGTTATTTCAGACGGAAGTCCTATCGGAGCTAAGGAGATATATCAATCACCTCTCACTCCATTTTATATTATCTTTATATTACTTCTTTTTATCTTTGCATGTGGTCTTTATGCTTGGTATTATCTTCCAAAGAACCAGGGTAAAGTCTGGGCCTTTAATCAAGTAAAAGAAGGAGATAGAAAGAAAACGTGGTGGAATAATTTTTCAATAGCTTTTGCTGGGGCAACAATCATTCCCTCCCTCCTAACCGGTTATATTCAGATTGCTTTTGGTGTTTTATTGGGAATTTTATTGACTTTGACTTTGCCGGCTGTCATGGTAGATGCAGTTTATGCAGCAATTTATATAAGGAAGCATCCTGATTATGAAGAGTTGACTTAAAGAAATTATAAAGACTAAAAAATAATCAATAATTAATTATAGTACTTGCAAAAATCCTTTATTCTAATTTTTTAGATCAAGGATTTTTTGTTATTTCAAAAAAATATATAACAGACTTAAATTATCTTAAAAACGAACTTATACTATCTTATCTTGAAAAATATGTTGCATTATTATAGTATTTATGGTTTGAATTGGTTTTTCAATATGTTTCTCTTGTCAGGATACTCTAAAAAGATTACTTTCTGTTAATCTAATAAATCTTTATTTTCAATTAAGAGTTCTAGTGGAGATTTGTCTCTTGCTACAATAAAACCAGGTTCATATTGGGTATGAAATGTTCTTTTCTGAGAAGTTGGATCAGTATACAACTCTTCTCCATCTTCTGTGTATAGTTGGTTGCCTCTTGTTAGGTAAAGTAAATCCTCTAAGTACTGTCCATCAGTTTGTAGGAATTGTTCGATGTATTTGACCGCTTTTAAGATCTCACTTACTTTATCAGAGTATTCATTCGATTCAAGAACACTCTTTTCTAACCCAATCTCTTTACTAGTTCCAAATAGTTGGGTTGGAGTTGCATTAAAATATTCTGCTATCTTATCCAAATTTGCAAAGGTAGGATAGCTTTTTTGTTTTTCGTAGAGGAGCAAAAGAATTTTTTTACACAAAAAATATATCTTGAGTATCTGTTGATAGAATAAAAGTAGGGAGGACACAAAAAAAGCCCTGATTCCAAGGCTTTTCCTGTTGATTTAGATGCCCCCTGCAGGGCTCGAACCTGCGACCCATAGATTAAGAGTCTACTGCTCTACCAACTGAGCTAAGGAGGCAAAGAAAAAGCTGTATTGGTGCCGAAACTTCACGGTTTGTATTGAACCCGCGCAATTAAGCAGGTGGGCAACTCGCTCTAACTGAAGCTGTTTCCGTGTGAGACGGCCTACATGCTGTTAGAAGACTTTTGTTTCCCTAATAATACAAAAAATAGTCGGTCAACACTTAAGTGTGAAGTCGTACACCACAGCGTTTCTATGTTTATATGATACCACTTTTTCAAAAAAAATCAAGAGGAAAATGCAATTATTTGAAAAGGATTTCACAAGTCCCGTAATTTATCAATGGTTTCCTTGCGTTGCGCTAAAGCCCGTTCGTACTTGCCAGTATCCTCCGGAGTGAAGTAGCGCTGGTCTTTGATTTTTTCGGGCAGATAGTCCTGCTTGACCCAGTTTCCAGGATAGTTGTGCGGATAGAGATAGTTTTGCGCATTCCCTAGTTCCTTGCTTCCATTGTAGTGACCATCGCGCAGGTGTCGAGGGATAGGCAAATGCCCTGATGTTTTGAGATCAGCAAGGGCCTTGTCCATCGCCACATAGGCTGAGTTGGACTTGGGTGAAAGTGCCAAATCAATCACGACATTGGCGATGAGGATGCGAGCTTCTGGGAAGCCAATCTTTTGAGCAGCATCTAGAGCAGTTACAGTATGAATCTGGGCTTCAGGATTGGCCAAACCGATATCTTCATAAGCGATAACGGTCAAGCGACGAGCGAGACTGGGCAGATCACCAGCTTCAATCAAGCGGGCAGCATAGTGGAGACTGGCATCGACATCCGAGCCACGGATGGACTTTTGTAAAGCAGAGAGAACATCATAATGTCCATCTCCATCCTTGTCCATAGTAATATAGCTCCGCTGAAGGCTATTTTCCATGATATCCAGTGTGATATGGCGGATACCCTTGTCATTTTCGGGAGTAGAGAGAACGGCTAAGTCTAGTGAATTAAAGGCAGAACGCAGGTCTCCGTTTGTAGAGGTTGCGATAAAATCAAGGGCATCCTCATCTAGCTCTACTTGGAAATCAAAACCACGCTCAGGGTCAGTTAGAGCGATTTGAATCGCCCCTTTAACATCTTGATTAGACAAGGTTTCTAACTCAAAAATCTGAACACGGCTACGAATGGCAGGAGTGACAGAAAAGAAAGGATTTTCAGTCGTAGCGCCAATCATGATGACCAGACCACTTTCCAAGAGGGGAAGTAGAAAATCTTGCTTGGTTTTGTCAAGTCGATGGATCTCGTCCAGTAGTAGGACCAATCCACCGGAGAATTTAGCTTCTTCCGCGATTTCTTGGAGTCGCTTTTTACTATCAACAGTCGCATTGAAGGTCCGAAAGGCATACTTGGTCGTTCCAGCGATGGCAGAGGCGATACTGGTCTTGCCGATTCCTGGAGGTCCGTAGAGAATCATGGAGGACAGACGATTGGCTTCCACCATGCGACGGATAATTTTTCCAGGTCCGACCAGATGCTCCTGACCGATGACTTGGTCGATGGTTTTGGGGCGCATGCGAAGCGCGAGATTGTCTGGCATAGCAGTCCTTTCTAACATGAATTTCTGATGTATATGTGGTAAGATGGTAGTATCTATTTTAGCATATTTCCGAGCAATCGGGGCGATTAAAGAGTCGCATAGAAAGAGGACAAAATGGCAACATACGGATTTTTAGATGTTTTAGAGGAGGAGTTGGACAAGAACTTTCCCTTTGACTTTGAGATTAGTTGGGACAAGCGCAATCACGCGGTAGAAGTGAGTTTTTTACTAGAAGCGCAAAACGCTGCAGGTGTGGAGATGGTGGATGAGGATGGAGAAGTTTCGTCAGACGATATCCTCTTTGAGGAAGCGGTTCTTTTCTACAATCCTGCCAAGTCAACGGTTAATGCAGAAGACTATTTGACGGTCATCCCTTACCTGCCTAAAAAAGGATTTTCTCGTGAATTTTTAGCTTATTTTGCACTTTTCCTCAAAGATACTGCCGAGGTTGGACTGGATGCCCTTATGGACTTTTTGGAAGACACAGAAGCAGAAGAGTTCGTCATGGAATGGAATCAAGAAGTCTTTGAAGAAGGAAAAGTTGGCTTGGAGGAAGGGGAGTTTTATCCTTACCCGAGGTATTAGGAAGAAGACAAGCTTGATTTGAGTAAATGTAAAGGGGGGTAAATCTTGACAGCGGAAAAAAAATATATTGGTGCTTATAGCCGAGATGCTAGAGACTATTTTTCATTATTGCCGACAGAACGAGAAATAGTAGAGCAGTTGCAGGCTATATACAGAGAAGATAAAGGGCTTTTTGTCTTATGTGGTAACAGAGGATCAGGAAAATCAAGTCTGAAAAATATTTCTTTGGAATTTGATAAAAAGTATAGTTGTGATAAAGATGACAAAGAAATTCTTGTAGTGAATGTGTCTTTTTTCAGTGGTAACAAAGATTTTCATAGAGAAATTTTAATGCAAATTCCTAATGCTATTTCCAAAAGAATGGAGGATATTGAAGACTATCTTGATGGTTTCATTAATGATGATAGAGGGTTTTATCCAACTCTAGAGTATAATGCTGAGGAAAAAGAAAAAAAGTACGATTGGTTAGAACAGGATAAAATAAGAGAAAATTTTTCAACAATACATAGAAGACTGAAAAAAATTGAGAAAAATTTCGAGAATGCTTCAAATATTTATAATGTATGTAACGAGTTATCAAATCAAACTAGTAATTTATTTGAACAGTTTAATCTTTTAAATAAACAGAATAAACTCCAAAACAGTAAGTTTCCTCTGTTTCAAAAAAATCGAGTAGATATTTCAAGTTTTCGAAGAAATATTGACGAACTGTATCATAAGGTTGAGCATTTTGAAAGAAAATCAGTCGAGCTGGTAAAATTGGAGAAATTTTTGTTTATTTCTCAACAACAATGGCAATATTTTGATCTAGAAATAACAAATACAAAGAGGTATTTAGAATCAACTACTTCAGAAGTATCATCCGAGTCATCTATTGATTTAAGTGCTAATATAGGAATAATAAAATCGGGATTTCAATTAAGAGGGAAAATTTCTTCAAGTGATAATGAAGAGTTGTCTCGGGAGTTAAAAAGTATTGTTACTGAGGAGTTAAAAGAGCGTCAGCTACTACGACTTTTAAAAAACATGTCTGAATACTTTAATATTACTTTTTCTATAGATGAATTAGATAAATGTAACACAGCTACAATTATTGATATGATTGATAAAAATAAAAGGTTATTCTTTGATTGTAATGTTTCGACATTGCTAATTACAGATATATCTACTGCAATATCTTTATTGGAAAAATCAGATTATATTTCTGAGCCTAATATTATTGTTGTTCCTGACTTAGGCATTTTAAATTATATTTACAGGGTTAATAAAAAAGGGCTGTCCCTAAGTTATGAGTTTATTAGAATCCTAGATTCCTATTTCATGAATAAAATGAATAATAGGGAATTAAATTACGATAGAAAAGATACTGGTAGGAGAGGTTTTTCAAAAGGATTTGAGCTTTATAAGTTTATGAATACCAATCTTTATAGAGATATAAATCAACTTTATAAACCTATAGTATTAAAGTTTTATTGGGAATTAATTGACTTATTGGCTTTTGTCGGGGAATTATCTAAAGAAGAATATGAACAGTTTGAGAATAGTTTTTTTAATAATAATGATTTGCATTCTTTAAAAGTTAAGTTTATTATTCGTAAAATAATAAAGCAATTAACGTCACAATCTTTTGAATACTCCTTTATTCTCCAAGATAATCGAAGCCAGTATAGACATGATAAATCATTAGAAGAGTTTAACAGTAAGAAATCCGATATTCAAAAATTTTTGCGACAGCTAGCTTTAAACCCAACGATACTTTCAGATGAGATTGCTTTTTTAAAAATTAATCATATAGATTCTCAAACTGAGGAATTTTCAGATTATCTAAAAAAATTGGGTATTGATGATGAAAAGTTTAAAAATATCTTGTTGCAACTATCTGAACCAAGAAAGAAAGTTTTATCCGATGGAATAAGCTGTCGTTTTGTAGAGGAATTTTATGATCCTTCTCAAGGAGTTGATGATGCACGAAATATCGTAAAAAGAGAGAATGTGGTTGGTGTCATTTTATTCTATCCACACGATTATTCGGAGAATGCTAATCCAAATCACCAGCCACTACGAAATGGTATTATTATAACTGTGACTGATTTTGATGAAATTATACTATATCCATACTTAGGTTATATTGGTCTACATTCTCACAAACCATCTTATCTCACAGAATTTAAAAAAGAATTGAGTGATCAAAATATCCTAGTTTACGAAGTAGAAGATGAAAATTTATGGAAAGGATGTTTCGAAAAAGATAATAAAGACCTCAAAGATAAAATTTTTGATGTCTGTAAAAATGAAATAAAAAGATGGCTCTATGAGATGAAATATAAAAGTAATCGATAAATATTTGGACTGAATTATTGATTTATACGATTATGAAGTTAGGAGATATTGTCTCTTCTTGGAGATATTTAATCATTCCGAGTCTAATGAAAATTCTAAAATTATTAGGATATTCATCTTTCTGAACAGGAAGTGACTAGCATCCGAATGCTACGGGATGAGAAACGTTATTATGAAAACTGGTTAGCAGAGTTGGAGAAAGAATTATCCGAAGGAGTCTGATATGGAAATAAAAATTTCTGATTTTACAGGTTGCAAAATTGCCCTCTTTTGTGAGGATAGGATTTTAACTATCTTGCGTGATGATAAGGCAAGTATTCCTTGGCCCAATATGTGGGAATTGCCAGGTGGCGGACGAGAGGGCGATGAAAGTCCTTTTGAGTGCGCGGCGCGTGAAGTTTACGAAGAATTAGGAATTCATCTGACTGAGGATTGCCTGCTTTGGAGTAAGGTGTACCCAAGTATGCTTTTTGAGGGGAAGGAATCCGTCTTTCTAGTTGGAAAATTGGATCAGGAACAGTTTGACAAGATTGTCTTTGGTGATGAAGGGCAGGGATATAGACTGATGAGCATTGAGGAATTTCTTAGCTCAGATAAGGTTGTACCCCAGTTGCAGGATAGAGTGAGGGATTATTTGGAGGAAATGAAGTGGTTTATATAATTGGAACAACGACGTTAAATAAGGAAGTTAAACGCAAACTAAAAACTGGACAATATTCTAGAGAAGAAGCTACATTCATCTATTTGGAATATTTAAAGTTAAAGAAGCAGAGAGAAAGTGGTACGAAAGTAGCTGGGATTTCTATGGCTGTTATTTGGGTATTAATGCTTGCTATACCCTTACTGAGTGGTAGAGGTCTCGTACTGCCCCTTTCAGTATATTTTTTATTTTTGATACTGTTAGCAGGAATTGTTCTATTTGTTTATTATCTTACGTTTGGTATTTTTAAACAGCAGATTCATAGCGCAATGAAAGAACACTACACAGATGTGATTGAAGAATTTAAGGGTCAGTAAAACAGCGTGTGGAAGAGTATAGAAGTACTAGTTGAGAGAGTGTGTATTTGGGGGTAGTAGTATGATTCAGATTTTCCGAGCAGGAGCAGAAGATTTAGAAACCATTATTGCCATTCAAAGGGCTAGCTTTAAGGCTGTCTATGAGAAATATCAAGATGAGTATGATCCCTACCTAGAGGATCGTGAACGAATCAAGTGGAAATTGGTTGAGCGTCCCAATAGTTATTACTACTTTTTGAAAGAAAAGGATGAAAATATCGGATTTTTACGAGTTCAGACCAATGAGGAATTGACGGAGGCTTGGTTGGGAACGGCAGCGATTTTGCCCCAGGATCAAGGAAAAGGTTATGGTTCTGAGGGATTGAGATTACTGGAAAAGGAATTTCCAACGATTAAACAGTGGGATTTGTGTACGGTATTACAGGATGCGGGCATGGTCGCTTTTTATGAAAAAAATGGCTACCGTCAAACCCATATCGAGCCTGAAAAAGAAGGTATGGATATGGTTTACATGAAAAAATTGATTGACAAATAGAAAGGATGGTTCGGTTACATTTCTAAACTGAACCCGCCCTAAACACTGTGCCAAAAAGATAAACTTCTCTTAGACACAAGCGTCTTCAGAGAGTTTCCTATTTTGGCTTTGTGTTTTACGGGCTTGGTATCTTAATGATGGAAACATGGCAAGAGTTAAAAGTAACGGTTAAGCGTGAGGGGGAGGAGCTGGTCTCCAATCTCTTGATTGAGTTAGGTGCCCAAGGTGTTGCGATCGAAGACAGCATGGACTATGTGGGGAATGTCGACCGTTTTGGTGAGATTTTTCCAGAGGTCGAGCAGCAAGAAGAAATCATTGTGACAGCCTACTACCCTGATACGGTTGATGTGGCAGTGGTTGAGGCAGATTTGCAGGCTCGCTTAGAAGAATTGACGGATTTTATGGATTTGGGAGATGTCAAGATGGGCACGACTGCCTTGGCTGAGGAAGACTGGGCTGACAACTGGAAGAAATACTATGAGCCAGCTCGCATCACTCATGATTTGACCATCGTGCCATCTTGGACAGACTATGAGGCGACTGCTGGAGAAAAGATTATCAAGCTGGATCCAGGCATGGCCTTTGGGACTGGGACGCATCCAACGACCAAGATGAGCCTCTTTGCCTTAGAGCAGGTTCTTCGTGGTGGCGAAACGGTGCTAGATGTGGGGACTGGTTCAGGTGTCCTTTCTATTGCCAGCTCACTTCTTGGCGCTAAGGAAATTTTCGCCTATGACCTGGATGATGTGGCGGTTCGGGTGGCTCAGGAAAATATCGAGCTCAACCCTGGCATGGAAAACATCCATGTTGCTGCTGGAGATTTGCTTAAGGGGGTTGAGATTGAGGCAGACGTGATTGTGGCTAATATCTTAGCGGATATTCTCATTCATCTGACAGAGGATGCTTATCGTTTGGTCAAGGATGAAGGCTACCTGATCATGAGTGGCATTATCAAGGACAAGTGGGACATGGTGCGCGAGTCAGCAGAGTCAGCTGGATTTTTCCTTGAAACCCACATGATTCAAGGGGAATGGAATGCCTGTGTCTTTAAGAAAACCAAGGATATTTCCGGTGTGATTGGAGGCTAGCATGCAGCAGTATTTTGTCAAAGGAAGTGCAATCTCTCCTGTCACTATCGAGGACAAGGAAACCAGCAAGCATATGTTTCAGGTCATGCGGCTGAAAGAAGATGATGAAGTAATCTTGGTCTTCAATGATGGTATCAAGCGTTTGGCGCGCGTGCTGGATGTAGAAGCTCGTCAGTTTGAATTGGTTGAAGAATTAGCTGACAATGTGGAACTGCCCGTTCAAGTCACCATCGCATCAGGCTTTCCCAAGGGAGACAAGCTGGAGTTTATCACTCAAAAAGTGACGGAACTGGGTGCCAGCCAAATCTGGGCCTTTCCTGCCGATTGGTCAGTTGCCAAATGGGACGGCAAGAAACTAGGCAAGAAAGTCGAAAAACTAGAAAAAATCGCCCTTGGAGCATCCGAACAAAGCAAACGGAATCTGGTTCCAAGTATCAAACTTTTCGAGAAAAAAGCAGATTTTCTAACCCAGCTGGACCAGTTTGACTCTATCGTAGTGGCCTATGAAGAATCAGCAAAAGAAGGAGAAACCGCTGCGCTCTTACAAGTAGTTGCTGGTCTTGAAAAGGGAGCCAAATTGCTCTTTATCTTTGGTCCAGAAGGCGGTCTCTCATCTGCAGAAATCGAAAGTTTTGAAGCTAAAGGAGCCGTCTTGGCAGGCCTAGGACCTCGCATCTTGCGAGCAGAAACAGCGCCGCTTTACGCCTTATCTGCCCTTAGTGTTTTAGTTGAATTAGAGAAATAAGAGGAAGAAAATGGAACAAAAACACCGTTCAGAATTTCCCGAAAAGGAACTTTGGGATTTAACAGCCCTATACCAAGACCGTGAGGATTTCTTGCGAGCAATCGAAAAGACTCGCGAAGATATCAACCAATTTAGCCGTGATTACAAGGGTAATCTTCACACTTTTGAGGATTTCGAGAAGGCCTTTGCGGAATTGGAGCAAATCTATATCCAGATGAGTCATATCGGCAATTACGCCTTTATGCCTCAGACGACAGACTATAGCAATGAAGAGTTCGCCAATATCGCCCAAGCTGGGATGGAATTTGAAACAGATGCCAGTGTAGCCTTGACTTTCTTTGACGATGCCTTAGTCGCTGCAGATGAGGAAGTCTTGGATCATTTGGGTGAATTGCCTCACTTGACGGCAGCCATTCGTCAGGCAAAAATCAAAAAAGCCCACTACCTAGGGGCGGATGTGGAGAAGGCCTTGACCAATCTGGGAGAAGTCTTCTACAGTCCACAGGACATTTATACTAAGATGCGAGCTGGGGACTTTGAAATGGCTGACTTTGAAGCCCATGGTAAGACCTACAAAAATAGCTTTGTGACCTATGAAAATTTCTACCAAAACCACGAGGACGCTGAGGTTCGTGAGAAATCTTTCCGCTCCTTCTCAGAAGGACTTCGTAAGCACCAGAATACAGCTGCGGCAGCCTACTTAGCTCAGGTCAAGTCTGAGAAATTGTTGGCAGATATGAAGGGCTACGACTCAGTCTTTGATTATCTCCTAGCTGAGCAAGAAGTGGACCGTGCTATGTTTGATTGTCAGATTGATCTCATCATGAAGGATTTTGCGCCAGTTGCTCAGAGATACCTCAAGCATGTTGCCAAGGTCAATGGTCTTGAAAAGATGACCTTTGCAGACTGGAAATTGGACTTGGACAGCGCCCTGAATCCTGAAGTGACTATTGCCGATGCCTATGATTTGGTCATGAAGTCAGTAGAACCTTTGGGGCAAGAATATTGTCAGGAAGTTGCTCGCTATCAAGAAGAGCGCTGGGTGGACTTCGCTGCTAATAGTGGCAAGGATTCTGGTGGTTATGCGGCGGATCCATATCGCGTGCACCCTTATGTCCTCATGAGCTGGACAGGTCGTTTGAGCGATGTCTATACCTTGATTCATGAAATCGGGCATTCTGGTCAATTCATCTTTTCTGACAATCACCAAAGTTACTTCAATGCCCACATGTCAACCTACTATGTCGAAGCGCCATCAACCTTCAATGAATTGCTTCTCAGTGACTACTTGGAGCACCAATCGGACGACCCACGTCAAAAACGATTTGCCCTTGCCCACCGCTTAACAGATACCTACTTCCATAATTTCATCACCCACCTCTTGGAAGCAGCCTTCCAGCGTAAGGTTTATACATTGATTGAAGAAGGGGAAACCTTTGGAGCAAGCAAGCTCAACAGCATTATGAAGGAAGTTTTGACAGATTTCTGGGGAGATGCTATTGAGATTGATGACGATGCAGCCTTGACTTGGATGCGCCAAGCTCACTACTACATGGGCTTGTATAGCTACACCTACTCTGCTGGCCTTGTCATCTCAACAGCTGGTTACCTTCATCTGAAACATTCAGAAACCGGAGCTGAAGATTGGATCAATCTCCTTAAATCAGGTGGTAGTAAGACACCGCTTGAGTCAGCCATGATTATCGGAGCGGATATCTCAACAGACAAACCACTCCGTGATACCATCCAATTCTTGTCTGATACAGTTGACCAGATTATTGCCTACAGTGCTGAGTTGGGAGAGTAAGGGTATCCAGTGTCGGATTTAAGACGGTTTATCGATAAGATGAATACACAAAAATCACCTGTTTGAGGTGATTTTTTTATGCTTTAAAGATTTATTCAAATTTTCCTTTATTGGCCTCATTTGAAGCCTTCATGCTAATTTGTAAAAGGTTGGCGAGATTTTCATTATCAAGGCTAGCTTCTCCATTATTATCCACTTTTATGGCGAGGTAATGAGTGTTGCGATCAAGATAATCCATTCCCTCTAAATCGACATAGTTATTTGCTTTAAAATCAAGCGCCGCTAATTGATAAACAAATCGAATATTTAGAGCTTTAGCATAGTCTGTTTCAAGAACCTTTTGTTGTTCTTCTACCAGTCCTTGAAAGAATTCGAGATTGTCTGTGTGATAGGATGCTTTGACTTCATATTGGTAAGTATCTACAGCTGGGGATATAAATTTCAAATAAACCAAGTCGCCTTCTACCTTATAGTCCTCAAGAGTATAGGCACCTGCTTTTCCTAATGCATTGGTGTTGACCTTGAAAAACATTGGTGCATAAATTTTCAGAGGATATTTTTCTCCCTTATACTCAAAGATGGTATCATTTGAAAAATTCGGACGGATTTTAGTTAACTCAGGGACTAAATATTCGTTCCAAATCTTATCAAATAACTCTTCTTGATTGCTAGCACCCGCTGATTTCACAACTAGGTCAAAATTTTCTTGATTGACAAAGACAGCATCCACTAATTTGAGGGCTGTTTGAACCTTAGGATCCGAAATTTCCTTTTTCTTTTTTTCAAGATTCTCAGCCGCCTCTTTCGTGCGATCTAAAGTTTTATTAAATTGACTGCCACTGTTGGTTTCAACAAAGGTTCTCTCATAGTTGGTAGGTTCAACTTTAGCATTCCAGTCAAATGAAGCAGCAGGACCAGTTACATCTTTCTTATGGTAGGTTGTTGTCTCTGTATTTGTAGTACCTTCTGTATTGCTTGTAGCAGTGGTTGATGGTTTAGATGAACAGCCGATGAGGCCAAATGCTAAAATCGTTGCAGTGGTTAGAAAATAAACTCTAAACTTTTTTCTCATGGTAGTCTCCTTTTCCAAAAACGTTTATTGTATAGTATCAATTATACCATTCTCTACATTTTTTTGTATGATTTATTAGAAAAAGCTTTTATTGATGACTGCATACTTTTAAGCAAGTATTTGAAAGCTTCCAACATTCTTGAAGGATAATCTCCAAAGGATTTTTATCAATTTTTACTTGTAATAGTCTTTAATAGAAATTCAGTGGGTTTTCAAGAATATTTTCCAATCAAATTTCTTGAAACCCTTTCCTCCTTCTGATAGACTAATACATAGTTTAAAAAAAGGAGACTTATCATGAAAAAATTTGTTGCTGAATTAATCGGTACATTTATGCTTGTGTTCATCGGAACAGGAGCTGTTGTTTTTGGGAATGGTGTTGAAGGTCTTGGACACCTTGGAATTGCTTTTGCCTTTGGTTTGGCAATTGTAGTCGCAGCTTTCTCAATCGGAACTGTTTCGGGTGCTCACTTGAACCCAGCTGTTTCGATCGCTATGTTTGTAAACAAACGTTTGTCATCTTCAGAGCTTGTAAACTACATCCTTGGACAAGTAGTTGGAGCTTTCCTTGCGTCAGCGGCAGTATTCTTCCTCTTGTCTAACTCAGGCATGTCAACTGCTAGTCTTGGTGAAAATGCCTTGGCAAACGGTGTCACCGTCTTTGGTGGTTTCTTGTTTGAAGTCATCGCAACTTTCTTGTTTGTTTTGGTTATCATGACTGTAACATCAGCAAGCAAAGGAAATGGCGCGATTGCTGGTTTGGTAATCGGTTTGTCCTTGATGGCTATGATCCTTGTAGGATTGAACATCACTGGCCTTTCAGTAAACCCAGCTCGTAGTTTGGCTCCAGCTGTCTTGGTTGGTGGTGCAGCTCTTGAACAAGTTTGGATTTTCATCCTGGCTCCAATCGTTGGTGGTGTTCTTGCAGCTCTTGTTGCGAAAAACTGCCTTGGAACAGAAGAATAAGAAACAAAAAAGAGTCCTGTTCTCAGTTTGAGGAACAGGGCTTTTTCTATGCAAACAAAAAGCACTCCCTTTTTGAATGGGAGTGTTTCCTGATTAGCTCAATTCAGCAACGATGGCTTTGATTTGTTCTGCAGTGTGTACTCCAGCAACTTGTTTCACCACTTGGCCGTCTTTTTTGAAGAGAAGGGTTGGGATAGACATGATTCCAAAGGCACGAGCTGTGTTTGGATTTTCATCAACGTCCATTTTGACGATTTTCAAGACATCTTCTGAAAGTTCTTCAGACAATTTATCCAAGATTGGACCTTGCATACGACATGGACCACACCAAGTTGCCCAGAAGTCTACTAAGACTAAACCGTCTTTTGTTTCTTGTTCGAATGTTGCATCTGTAATTGCTTTTGCCATTGTATTTCTCCTTTTTTAGTTATATTGGCTTAAATCTTGTTTCATGAGATAGAAGAAGACATCTCCATAAGTCCCATGATAGTCCAAATCATGACCGTTGTAAGTTAATTTTTGGACTGGGTAGTAGTCTGCGACGCCGATAAGGCAAGCTTGTTGTGAACGATCAAAGTCGTCATAAGATTCGAACGTTATAGTTCTTTCGTTCTTGCTGGCATCTAGATAGGTAATTTCAATCATTTTAAAAACTCCTTTGTTTAATGATGACTTTATTTTACTCCTTGTAAAAGAGAATGTCAAGAAAAATGATTGCGCACGCAACTTTTTTCTAAAATCATCTTAAATCAAGAAATCCAAACCTGTTTCCAAGCTTTCTTCGACAGCCTTCTGTAGAGAGGCCAGTGTCTTTTGCCCATCACTTGTCAGGCAGATAAAGCTAGAACGTCTATCTTGATCACAACACATGCGACTAAGTAGACCGCAATTTTTGGCTTCCAAGCGAGCCACCATCCGAGAAACAGCGCTCGGGCTCAGATGAAGTTTATCTGGCAGGTCAATCTGGCGTAGAGATTTTTCTTGGGCCAAGTCCAGATAGTAGAGCAGGTAAAACTCTTTCAAGGTCAGACTTTGGTCACTCTGCTGGGCAATGGTCTCTTCCAAGAGACCTTCAATTTCTTTCTGACGACGATTGAAATCAAACCACTTTTCCAAATAGCTCATTGCTTTCTCCTTTCTTTTCAAAGTAAAATCACAAAGTCATTACTGACTGTCTCTACAACACAAGATGATTGCGCATGCAATGATTATACTACTTTTAACTAATCCTTGCAAGAGAGAAGAATTGCGATATTTCCTTGAAATTTTCTGAAAAAAGAGTAAACTGGTATGCAAGAAGTCTATTTCGTGGAGTTTAGGATGAAATTATATGTTCAATTAATGATTCTCTTTGTGATTTCTCTTATCGGAGAGGGAATTTCTAGTTTCTTTCATCTGCCCATCCCAGGCAGTATTATCGGTTTGATTATTCTCTTTCTAGCCTTACAGTTCAAGTGGCTAAGGACCAGACATGTCAACATGGTTGGAAATTTCTTGCTGGCCAATATGACCATTCTCTTTTTGCCGCCAGCAGTGGGTATCATGGAAAAGTTTGATGTGATTGCTCCCTATCTTTTGCCTATCGTCTTGATTGTCTTTTTTGCGGCTGTCATTAACATTGTCCTAATAGCTCTAGTGGTACAGTTTATCAAGAGACGGTTTGAGGGAGATTATGAGAAAGGAGATGCCAAATGAGCGAATTTGTATCCAATCCTTTGTTTGGGATTGCTCTGTCTATCCTAGCTTATCTAGTGGGAATGCTGATTTACAGACGTTTTCCCCATCCATTGACAACGCCCCTGCTTTTGTCGGCTATTTTTATCATTATTTTCCTTAAGGCGACGGGGATTTCTTATCAAGATTATTACCAAGGTGGGGTTTATCTGAACAACTTGATAGTCCCATCGACAGTGGCTCTAGGGATTCCGCTTTATAAGAGCTTTCACTTGATGAAGCACCATGCGCGGAGTATTCTCTTTGGTAGTCTGCTAGCAGTAGTTGTCAACACTAGCTTCACTGCCATAGTGGCGAAAATCTTTGGCATGGATTTTTTCCTAGCCATTTCTCTCTTTCCCAAGTCAGTGACAACTGCCATGGCAGTGGGAATCACAGAAAAATTGCAAGGTTTGACGACTGTGACCTTGGTCGTCGTAGTAGCGACTGGGATCTTGACCAGTGTAATCGGACCAACCCTTTTGAAGTGGTTGAAGATTGACGATCCAGTGGCTGTCGGACTCTCCCTTGGAGGGACAGGTCATGCTGTCGGAACGGGTACGGCCTTTCGATATGGTTCTGTAGCAGGAGCCATGGGTGGCCTGGCTATCGGTGTCACTGGAATTCTTTATGTTTTTGTCAGCCCTCTTGTAGCCAGCTTGATATTGAGTTAAAGAAAAACCCAGCTTTCTAGCTGGGCATTTTTTATTGCAAATTGACCTTGTTTTTCAAGATATAGTAGGTACCGAGATAGTAGATAGCTGATAAAAAGAGATCGCGCAGAATTTCTGTACTAGCTATCACGTTAAAGTCATTATCAACTCTGAAGAAGAAAGTGATATAACCAATAACGATGGAAATAACGATATAGGCTAGAATCCCCATAGCTGTTCGATACTCATTAAAGAGTTGTCCGATAGAGATGGAGAGGTAAATGGATAAAATCCATGCGATCGAACCTACAAACAGTGATAGGGCATACAGCCAGCCGTAGCTGAGGTAAGGGGAAATGAAGTTATAGAGGGCAGTGAAGTCTTTTTCTATTGGTGTTAAGAAGAAGATAATCAATATACTCAAGATAAAGACGATATAGCTTAAGATGGACCAGACAAGGCCACCTAAAAGTTTTGCGGTGATGATTTGGTGCTCAGAGACAGGCAAGGTCAGGGTCAAGTACCCTTGGCGGTCATAAACACTTCCTTTGAATCTTCGGATGATTAAAAAGATCGTCGCAATCCAAAGCGTGACGCTGAGTCCTCCAAAGACTAGTACTAAAAAGAAGATGAAATAAGCAGCATTGTTAGGATTGTAACTCTGGCTAAGGCTGCTAATAAAAGCTCCAATCAAAACTGAAATTGCAAGCACAGCACCGTAGAGTGCCAGATACCATTTATTGACATTTTTAAATTCATAACGAACTAGATTCCAAAACATAATAATCTCCTTTGCTTAGGCTTTAAATTCCTGGCGGAAGAGCTGGTCAATTGATTCACCTGACTCGTAACGAATATCATCAACATTTCCTTGGCGGACGACTTTCCCGTCTTTGAGGAAGATGATCTCATCCAAGATTGGCTCAATATCTGAAATCAAGTGGGTTGAAATCAGCACCGTAGAAGTTGGTGAGTAGTTGTTGATGATGGTATTGAGGATATAATCACGGGCCGCCGGATCCACACCTCCGATTGGTTCGTCAAGAACGTAGAGGCGGGCTTCACGGCTCATAACCAGGATGAGTTGGACCTTTTCCTTATTTCCTTTTGACAGTTTCTTGAGGCGGCTGTTTTCATCAATACCGAGATCGGCTAAAAGGTGTTGGGCTCTTTCGAGGTTGAAATCCTGATAGAAGGTTTTAAAATAGATTAGAGCATCCTTAACCTTCATCTCTTCATTGAGGTAGGTTGTATCTGGTAGGTAGGAGACGATCGCCTTGGTAGCAGGACTTGGATCCTGTCCGTTAATGAGGACACGTCCTTTATTTGGTTGAAGGAGGCCATTGATCAGTTTGATTAGGGTTGTTTTTCCGGATCCGTTTGGTCCAAGGAGCCCGACAATCTTTCCGGCTGAGATCTCTAGTGAGATATTGTCAAGTGCCGCGGTTGCTCCATATGATTTTGTTACATTTTCAAGTGCTAGTAGTGTCATGGTCTTAAACTCCTTTAATATAGTCGCTTAATACATTTGGCAGTTCTTCTTTTTTGTAGCCAAATTGAAGCATGCAAGAGACGAATTGTTGCAGTTGCTCCTCGGAAAGTTGTTTGCGGGACTGAACGATGAGGTCCAAATCCTCGGTGACAAATCGACCAGTTGTCCGCTTGCTGTACACAAATCCTTCACGTTCGAGATCAGACAAGGCGCGCTGAATGGTATTGGGATTAACCCCAGCCTCGCTCGCCAAATCTCTCACGGTAGGGAGCTGTTGGTTGGGCTCCAGTTCATGGGAAACAATCTGTAGTTTGATTTTTTCCATAATCTGTAAATAAATCGGTTTTGTATTATCAAATGACCAGGACATCATAGTCTCCTTTCTTTGTCTTTATTGTTCTAATTAAACAATACAATAAAACAAAAAACTTGTCAAGTAAAAATAAGAATTGTTTTGGGAATTGCTCAAAAAATGGTATAATGAAAAGAAAACGACAAGGAGGGAAATGCATGCGTTGTCCAAAATGTGGGGCTACCAAGTCTAGTGTTGTTGATAGTCGACAAGCCGAAGAAGGAAATACCATCCGTCGAAGACGTGAGTGCGACGAGTGTCAGCATCGTTTTACAACCTATGAACGAGTAGAAGAAAGAACGCTGGTTGTCGTCAAAAAAGACGGTACACGAGAGCAGTTTTCGAGAGATAAAATCTTTAATGGGATTATCCGCTCAGCCCAGAAACGCCCTGTTTCGAGTGATGAAATCAACATGGTGGTCAATCGTATCGAACAAAAACTCCGTAGTCGCAGTGAGAATGAGATTCAAAGTGAATATATTGGGTCTTTAGTCATGGAAGAATTGGCAGAGCTGGATGAGATTACTTATGTTCGTTTTGCCAGTGTTTATCGTAGCTTTAAGGATGTGAGTGAGTTGGAGAGCCTTCTCCAGCAGATCACCCAGTCCTCTAAAAAGAAAAAGGAAAAATAGATGAAACCAAATGACCGTTTTTCTTTTCTAAAGAATAATCGGGTGTCGCAAGATACCTCTTCTCTGGTGCAGTGCTACCTCCCGATTATCGGTCAGGAGGCGCTGAGCCTCTATCTATATGCCATTACCTTCTGGGATGGTGGACAAAAGGAACATCTCTTTTCCCATATCCTCAACCACTTAAACTTTGGCATGCCGACCTTGCTCCAATCCTTTAAAATTTTATCTGCTTTGGATTTGTTGACCCTTTATCAGAAGGGGGAGGTCTATGAATTGCAGCTTCATTCTCCCCTTTCCAGTCAGGATTTTTTAAGTCATTCTGTCTATAGTAGATTATTGGAGAAAAAGATTGGGGATACAGCTGTTTCTGCTATGAAGCAGACTCCAAGTGAGGGAGAAGCACTCCCTGTTTCTTTGAGCCAAGTCTTTCCAACCCTGACTGAAGAAGTGACACCAAGCGAGTCTAAAAGCAAGTTAAAAAACGATTTTGATTTGGAACATTTCCAGCGGCTGATGGCTCGAGATGGCTTGCGTTTTGAAGACGAGCAGGCAGATGTTTTGGAATTGTTTGCCATCGCAGATGAAAAAAAATGGACCTGGTTTGAAACCTATCAATTAGCCAAGGCGACAGCGCTGGCTCAGGTTATTTCAGTCAAACGCATGCGTGAAAAGCTTGCGCAAAAGCAGGTTCCTTCTGACTTTAGCCCCAAAGAAATGACCATTATCAGGGAAGCCAAAAATAAAACTCCCCTGCACTTTTTAGCGGAAATCAAGCAAACGCGTAAGGGGAACATCACCCAGAGCGAACGAGAACTCCTTCACCAGATGGCGTCTTTAGGCTTGTTGGATGAAGTCATCAATATCGTCTTGCTTCTAACCTTTAACAAGGTTGATTCGGCTAATGTTAATGAAAAATATGCCATGAAGGTCGCAAATGACTATGCTTATCAAAAAATTCGGACAGCAGAAGAAGCTGTGCTTCGGATTCGAGAGCGTCAGCAAAAAGGGCAAGAAGACCAGAAATCGAAAACTAGCTCGACTAAGACCAATGTTCCTAAGTGGAGTAATCCAGAATATAAAAATCAAACCAGCGAGGAGACTCGTCTGGAACTAGAACGTAAAAAACAAGAAATGTTAGCCCGATTAGAAGAAGGAGGAGACTAGATGGAAAGTGTTGGCGATGTTATCAAGCGTCAGACAAGTCGTTTTCAGTATCAGGACCTAGTCCAGCAGATTATGAAAGACCCAGATGTAGCGGCTTTTATCCAGAAAGAATCCCTCAGTCCAGAGGAGTTGAATCGTAGCATCTCCAAGTTCAACCAATATATCACAGAACGGGACAAGTTTCTTCGTGGGGATGCGGACTATATAGCGCGTGGCTACAAGCCCATCTTGGTTATGAATCACGGATATGCGGATGTGTCTTATGAAGAAACACCAGAACTAATCGCGGCAGAAAAAGAGGCTGCAATTAAGAATCGTCTTAAGTTGATCAATCTACCAGCCAGTCTCAAGAAAGCGAAATTGGCTCAGATTGACCTGGATGATCTAGGACGCTTGCCGATTTTTGAGAGACTCTATTCCTTTGTTGACCTTTACCCAAACATCCGAAAAGGCCTCTATCTTTACGGAGATTTTGGTGTTGGTAAGAGTTTTATGATGGCGGCCTTAGCTCACGACCTATCTGAAAAACGTGGGGCATCAACGACGATTCTCCACTATCCAAGCTTTGTCATTGATGTGAAAAATGCCATCGGTGAAGGATCTGTGAAGACCTTGGTGGATGACATCAAGTTAGCAGAAGTCTTGGTCTTGGATGATATTGGTGCAGAGCAGTCAACACCTTGGGTGCGTGATGAGATTCTCCAAGTTATTCTCCAGTATCGTATGCAGGAAGATTTGCCAACCTTCTTTACTTCCAACTTTAATTTCCAAGATTTGGAAAAACATTTTGCCAAAGGAAAGAATGGAAATGATGAGACTTGGGAAGCTAGACGGGTCATGGAAAGGATCCGCTATTTAGCAGAGGAGACAAGACTAGAAGGAGAAAATCGCCGATGACAGAAACCATTAAACTGATGAAAGCTCATACTTCAGTTCGTCGCTTTAAGGAGCAAGAAATTCCTCAAGCAGACTTGGAAGAGATTCTGACTGCTGGGCAAATGGCGTCATCTTGGAAAAATTTCCAATCCTATTCTGTGATTCTTGTGCGCAGTCAAGAGAAGAAAGATGCTCTTTATGAATTGGTTCCACAGGAAGCCATTCGCCAGTCAGCTGCATTCTTGCTCTTTGTTGGTGCCCTAAACCGTGCAGAAAAAGGAGCAAGCCTCCATACGGATACTTTCCAACCTCAAGGAGTGGAAGGTCTCCTCATCACCTCTGTGGATGCTGCGCTTGCTGGGCAAAATACTTTGCTTGCGGCTGAGAGTCTGGGATATGGTGGTGTGATTATCGGTTTGGTCCGTTACAAGTCGGAAGAAGTAGCAGAGCTTTTTAATTTGCCTGACTATACCTACCCCGTTTTTGGGATTGCACTCGGTGTGCCAAATCAACAACATGATGTCAAACCAAGACTGCCTTTGAACCAAGTGGTATTTGAAGAAGAATACCAAGAACAGCCAGTAGCAGCGATTTTGGACTATGACAAAGTACAGGCAGACTATGCTGGTGCGCGTGCGACAACCTCTTGGAGTCAGCGTTTGGCAGAGCAGTTTGGTCAAGCCGAACCTCGTTCAACTCGGAAGAATCTAGAACAGAAAAAGTTATTGTAGAAAGTGAGAAAACATGGCCTTACCAACTATTGCCATTGTGGGACGTCCCAATGTTGGGAAATCAACCCTATTTAATCGGATCGCTGGTGAGCGGATCTCAATCGTAGAAGATGTCGAGGGTGTGACACGTGACCGTATCTATGCAACGGGTGAGTGGCTCAATCGTTCCTTTAGTATGATTGATACGGGAGGGATTGACGATGTCGATGCTCCCTTCATGGAACAAATCAAGCACCAGGCAGAAATCGCTATGGAAGAAGCGGATGTCATCGTTTTTGTGGTGTCTGGTAAAGAAGGGATTACAGATGCGGACGAGTACGTAGCTCGCAAACTCTATAAAACCCATAAACCTGTTATCCTTGCCGTTAACAAGGTTGACAACCCAGAAATGCGAAATGATATTTTTGATTTCTATGCGCTAGGATTGGGCGAACCGCTGCCAATTTCGTCTGTCCACGGTATCGGTACGGGTGATGTGCTGGATGCCATTGTGGAAAATCTACCACACGAAGTTGAAGAAGAAAATCCAGACGTGATTAAATTTAGCTTGATTGGCCGTCCCAACGTTGGAAAATCAAGTTTGATTAACGCTATTTTGGGTGAAGACCGTGTGATTGCTAGTCCAGTAGCTGGAACAACGCGCGATGCCATTGATACCCATTTTACAGATGCTGATGGACAAGAGTTTACTATGATTGATACAGCTGGTATGCGGAAGTCTGGTAAAGTCTACGAAAATACAGAAAAATACTCTGTCATGCGTGCCATGCGTGCCATTGACCGTTCCGATGTGGTCTTGATGGTCCTCAATGCAGAAGAAGGTATTCGTGAGTACGACAAGCGTATCGCAGGTTTCGCCCACGAAGCGGGTAAAGGAATGATCATCGTGGTTAACAAGTGGGATACTCTTGAGAAAGACAACCATACCATGAAGAACTGGGAAGAAGACATCCGTGAGCAGTTCCAATACCTGCCTTATGCACCGATTGTCTTTGTATCCGCTCTTACCAAGCAACGTCTCCATAAACTGCCTGAGATGATCAAGCAAATCAGTGAAAGCCAAAACACCCGTATCCCATCAGCTGTCTTGAACGATGTCATTATGGATGCCATTGCCATCAATCCAACACCGACAGACAAAGGGAAACGCCTCAAGATTTTCTACGCAACCCAAGTGGCAACCAAGCCACCAACCTTTGTCATCTTTGTCAATGAAGAAGAACTCATGCACTTCTCTTACTTGCGTTTCTTGGAAAATCAAATCCGCAAGGCCTTTGTCTTTGAGGGAACACCGATTCACTTGATCGCGAGAAAACGAAAGTAAATCTTGCTTGTTTTTCTACAAAAATAAACTGAAAGAAGACTTCATAGTCTTCTTTTTTTCTATCTAAGAGGGGAGAAAAGAACCTATCAAATTGGAGGAGAATCTGTCATCAAATTTCAATCATTTTCCTAGCTTTTGTAATCTATTTGTAATGAAAATGCACTTTCTTTGTAAAAATCAAAATGCTATAATTCCTTAAATCAATTTTCCTTTATCAGGGAGGTTATTATGAAAAAAAGCAGATTATTTAAACATAGTTTGTTGGTTCGCTTGCTTGGGTTGCTGATGGTCTTTCTCTTCTTGTCAGCATTCACAGCACCTGAAAAACCTGAGTACGGGATTTATGACCCGGATCATTATTTAACGGATGAGACTATAAGTCAGATTCGGGAATTGAATAATGTCAATAGTAAAAAATCAGAAAAATTCCAGATGGGTGTTTACGTTGTGAAAAGCCTAGATGGAGAAACAATCGAGACTGTAGCCAATGAAACAGCTAGAGCTTGGAAGATTGGCTACTCGGGAGACAATCACGGTGTCTTGATTGTGGTAGCAGTCCAAGATAGAAAATCACGGATTGAAACCAGTAATAATGTGGCCAGTAAAATCACAGACTATCAGACTCACAGGTTCTTGACAACGGCACGCCCTTACTTTAAAAATGGTGACTATAACAAGGGTGTTCTCTCAATAGTCAATAATCTCAACTACATGTTCTATAGTGGATCGAGTACAAGTGCTTCAAGTTCTAAAAGTAGCTACGGCTATACTACCAACTCTAGTCGCTTAAGGGAACTTGAAAGGTATGCTGGTGAGAGCAGTTCTTCGAGACGGCATCGAAAAAGCAGTTCGAGTGACGGAGTTATCGGATTTGGAATTCTCATTTACTTCATCGTGATGATTATCGGATTTATATCTGGAGGTCGTGGTAGCGGTTCACATGGTGATGATTCTGGCAGTGGCTGGTGGGGCGGTGACTCATCAGACTCAGGTTCCTCTTGGTCTGATTCGGGCTCCGACTCATCTGGAGGCTGGGACGGCGGTGGCTTTGATGGCGGTGGTTCTTCTGATGACTGGTGAGTGATCATATATTGCACAAACCGATTTCTCCATACAGTAAGGTGACTCCTTTGCAAGAGTTCACTCCTTAATTAAAAATAAAAACAAAGTTTGGGAAATTGATTTAAAATCTGAGTATTTTCTCAGAAAAGTTGATAAAAGAAAGTGTTAAGGTTTTGATATGAAACAAAATAAAGTAATTCTCTCAATAGTGGCGATTTTCTTTGGACTACTAATTCTGGGAAGTTGTTCCGCAGTGACGACCTATAATGGTCTGGTTGGTGAACAGACTAAGGTGGAGCAGGCTCAGGCCGATGTCTCGACAGCCCTCCAACGTCGTTCGGACTTGATTGGTAACTTGGTGGAGTCCGTTAAAGGACAAATGAATCATGAAACCGAAGTCTTTACCAAGATTGCGGATGCTAGAGCTAAAATCGGTAGTAGCTCAGTGACATCGGAAGAAAACCAAAAGGCTCAGGGCGAATTGAGCTCCGCTCTTTCCCGCTTGATTTCCTTGACGGAGAATTATCCAGAACTCAAGAGCAATCAAAATGTTGAGCAACTAATGGTCGAACTTTCAGGCAGTGAAAATCGTATCTTTGTAGCACGCAAGGATTATAATAAAGTCGCAGCCGAGTACAATCAAAAGTTGAGAAGTTTTCCAACTGTGCTTTTTGCGAATATGATGAACTTTAAAGAAGCTGAAACCTTTAAAGAAACAGAAGAAGCCAAGACAGTTCCTAAGGTCGATTTTGGAACATCTTCATCAAGTCAATAAAGTGGATCAGCCTATGAATAAAGGAATTTCTCTAGTATGACTAGTGATTTCAAACTCAAACCTGGAAAGTCTTTTCCAGGTTTTTTTGGTATAATAAAATAAAACGAAATCTTGGAGAAAGCCATGCTAGAAAGACTTTTTCAACTTTTGGTCTTGTCACCATACTTTTATTTTTTTCATTGGATTGAGAAGGCGGATAAAGATAGTAAATATTTCGCGTTTTTCTATTACTTTTACTGGATTTATCTCCCTTTGTGGGCTTTATTTAGTATCGCTTTTACAATTTTTTCATTTTTAATTTTCAATTTTGTCTTGAAAAATCCCATGGAACTAACAAGATGGGGGATATGGATTCTTTTAGTCTTTTTATCTCTTGTGAATGACTGGAAAGTCTATGTCTGCCTGAAGAGAATGTTCAAGCTGAGACAGATCAATAACAGAGACTCATCACAGAATAGCTAATTTTTAGAGGAGGTTTAAGATGTCAAAGGTAAGGCAGTTTATGTATAGCTATTACAAAATCTACATTCTTACGGTTTGCATCCTCTGGTTGCTCGTATTTTTTCTTCCTTGGAGTTGGCAAATAGCAGGAGTTTCAATTTATTATTTCGTTATGAAAAAAATCTTCGTGGTCTTTGGTGTCTTATCCATTCTATATTCCATACTGATTAAAAAAATCAGTCTTCTCATCTTTGGCATCATCTTTTGCTTGGTCTTCTGGATCAATCTCTTTTTGTACTTTGGCTTATTACCAACATTTTTGGGAAATTAAACATTAAAAATTGGTGGACTAGACGAGCTTCTAGTCCTTTTTACTTTCTTGACAAAATAGTTTGAGAAGTGAAAATGATTTTGTTGACGAGCTATCTGTATGATATAATAAGTTCCGTAAACAGAAGATTAAGGAATTTAAAAATGGCGAAAAAAGTAAAGGACTATTATGACTTGGCTTATGCTAGGGATTTGAGACGACGGTTGCAAGAAGCGTCCCCTGCTTTTGATGGACAAAAGTTTAGTTTGTTGTTAGAAAAAGACTTGGAAAATTTGGAGTTTAGCCAGCGTCAAGAACTCTTGGCTAAAAGTATCAAAGATTGCCTTCCCCTATCTTATCAGGACTCTCTCAAGGTTTTTGAGAAAATCTTAGGTCCTGAGTTAGAGGGTGGTTTAGGCATGTTTTCAGAAGGTTATTGGCTTTGGCCAATCGGCAAATATGTAGAGCTATATGGAGACAAGGAATTTGAATTGAGCGCGGCCTTTAGTAAGGAACTAACCAAGCGATTTACTGGAGAATTTTCTATGAGGCCCTTGCTGGCTCGCTATCCTAAGGATACAATGACTTTGCTGTTAGAATGGAGTCAGGATGAAAATTTGCGCGTTCGTAGACTTGCCAGCGAATGTATGCGTATCCGTCTGCCTTGGGCTAAGAAACAAACCGTGGTATTGGATTATTTTGAGGATTTCACCACTATTCTGACCAATCTAAAAGATGATAGAGATAAGTCTATTCAAAAAAGTGTAGCCAATAATCTAAATGATTTGTATAAGGAAGATCCTGATAAGTTTGAAAGGATTCTTCAAACTTGGCAAAAGGAGGAGCTAAGTCCAAGTTGTGCTTGGATCATCAAGCATGCATCTCGAACAAAAAACAAAAAGGTAGCCGCAGAAGATTTATGCAAAAAAAGCTGAATTTTGGCTGGCCTTTTCCGTTGTAAATTAAGGATTCTTTCTTGAAAAATAATGGTAAATATGCTAAAATTAAAAGAACATTCTAAAATATTCAGAATAAAAAGTAAGGAAAATCATGGCTAATATTTTAAAAACGATTATTGAAAATGATAAAGGAGAACTTCGTCGTCTGGAAAAGATGGCTGATAAGGTTCTTAACTATGAGAGCCAAATGGCTGCAATGTCAGACGAAGAACTAAAAGCGAAAACTGACGAATTTAAAGAGCGATACAATAAGGGTGAATCACTTGATTCATTGCTATATGAGGCTTTTGCGGTAGTACGTGAAGCAGCAAAACGTGTCCTCGGGCTTTTCCCTTATAAGGTTCAGGTAATGGGGGGAATCGTTCTTCACCATGGTGACGTTCCAGAGATGCGTACGGGTGAAGGGAAGACCTTGACAGCGACTATGCCAGTGTACCTCAATGCCCTTGCAGGTAAAGGGGTTCACGTAGTTACAGTCAACGAATACCTAACAGAACGTGACGCGACTGAAATGGGTGAATTGTACTCATGGCTCGGTTTGTCAGTAGGGATTAACTTGGCAGCCAAATCTCCAATGGAGAAAAAAGAGGCATACCTTTGCGATATTACCTACTCAACCAACTCAGAGATTGGTTTCGACTACCTTCGTGACAACATGGTCGTTCGTGCAGAAAACATGGTGCAACGTCCACTCAATTATGCCTTGGTCGATGAGGTTGACTCAATTTTGATCGACGAAGCTCGTACACCATTGATCGTTTCAGGTGCCAACGCAGTTGAAACAAGCCAACTCTACCATATGGCAGACCACTTCGTGAAATCCTTGGACAAAGACGACTATATCATTGACGTTCAGTCTAAGACGATCGGTTTGTCAGATTCTGGTATTGACAAGGCTGAAAGCTACTTCAAACTAGAAAATCTCTACGACATTGAAAATGTAGCTCTTACTCACTTTATCGACAATGCCCTCCGTGCCAACTATATCATGATTCTCGATATCGACTATGTGGTTAGTGAAGAGCAGGAAATCTTGATCGTTGACCAATTTACAGGTCGTACCATGGAAGGTCGTCGTTACTCTGATGGTTTGCACCAAGCGATTGAAGCAAAAGAAGGTGTGCCAATCCAAGATGAGACTAAGACTTCAGCTTCTATTACCTACCAAAACCTCTTCCGTATGTATAAGAAATTGGCAGGTATGACAGGTACTGGTAAAACAGAAGAAGAAGAATTCCGCGAAATTTACAACATTCGTGTTATCCCAATCCCAACTAACCGTCCAATTCAACGTATCGACCACTCAGACCTTCTCTATGCAAGTCTTGATGCGAAATTTAAGGCTGTAGTTGAAGATGTAAAAGCTCGTTACCAAAAAGGTCAGCCGGTCTTGGTAGGTACAGTTGCCGTTGAAACGAGTGATTTCCTTTCTAAGAAATTGGTAGTAGCAGGTGTTCCTCACGAAGTCTTGAATGCGAAGAACCACTACAGAGAAGCGCAAATTATCATGAACGCTGGTCAACGTGGCGCAGTTACCATCGCAACCAACATGGCCGGTCGTGGTACCGACATCAAGCTTGGTGAAGGGGTTCGTGAACTTGGAGGTCTTTGCGTAATTGGTACAGAGCGTCACGAAAGTCGCCGTATTGATAATCAGCTTCGTGGACGTTCAGGACGTCAAGGAGACCCAGGTGAGTCACAATTCTACTTGTCTCTTGAAGATGATTTGATGAAACGTTTCGGTTCTGAACGTTTGAAAGGTGTCTTTGAACGACTCAACATGTCTGACGAAGCCATCGAATCTCGCATGTTAACGCGTCAAGTTGAAGCAGCTCAAAAACGTGTCGAAGGAAACAACTACGATACTCGTAAACAAGTCCTTCAATACGATGATGTTATGCGTGAACAACGTGAGATTATCTATGCACAACGTTATGATGTCATTACTGCAGATCGTGACTTGGCACCAGAAATCCATGCTATGATTCGTCGTACCATTGGACGTATCGTGGATGCACATGCTCGTTCGAAAGAAGATGAAAAATTGGAAGCGATCTTGAACTTTGCTAAGTATAACTTGCTTCCAGAAGATTCAATTAGCCGTTCAGACCTTGCAGGTTTGTCAGACCAAGCTATCAAAGATGAACTATTCCAACGTGCCTTGAAAGTCTATGACAGCCAAGTTGCTAAGCTTCGTGACGAAGATGCAGTGAAAGAATTCCAAAAAGTCTTGATTCTACGTGTTGTAGACAACAAGTGGACAGACCATATCGATGCTCTTGATCAGTTGCGAAATGCTGTTGGTCTTCGTGGATATGCCCAAAACAACCCTGTTGTAGAATACCAAGCAGAAGGTTTCCGCATGTTTAACGACATGATTGGATCGATTGAATTCGATGTGACCCGCTTGATGATGAAAGCACAAATCCATGAACAAGAACGTCCGCAAACTGAACACAATATCAGTACAACTGCGACTCGTAATATCGCAGCGCAGCAGGCAAGCCTTCCAGAAGATTTGGACTTGAGCCAAATCGGACGAAACGACCAATGCCCATGTGGATCAGGTAAGAAATTCAAGAACTGTCATGGTAAGAGACAATAATATGAGATAAGATACAGGCGGATACCTGGTAAAAATCATTTTTTGCTTGGTGTCCGTTTGCTTTATAAGGAGATGAATCATGGTATTTAAAGCTAAAAGTCCTAAAATTAACATTGAAGAAGTTCGCGCCTTGTCTAAATTAGAGGGATCGGCTCTTGCGAGAAAAAATCAACGTGATCAGGAATTGGAAGCCATCATCCGTGGGGAAGACCAGCGTATTCTCTTGGTGATTGGACCATGTTCATCTGATAACGAAGAGGCGGTTCTCGAGTATGCTAAGCGCCTGTCTGCCTTGCAAGAAGAGGTCAAAGACCGTATTTTTATGGTCATGCGTGTCTATACGGCTAAACCTCGTACCAATGGGGATGGCTATAAGGGCTTGATTCATCAACCAAATGCGACAGAAGCACCTAGCTTGATTAATGGAATCAAGGCTGTTCGCCAGCTCCACTACCGCGTGATTACCGAGACGGGAATGACAACAGCGGATGAGATGCTTTATCCTGAAAATCTTCCGCTGGTGGATGATTTGATTTCTTATATGGCTGTTGGAGCTCGTTCTGTAGAGGATCAACAGCACCGTTTTGTAGCGAGTGGAGCAGATTTTTCAACAGGATTTAAAAATCCCACATCTGGAAATCTCAATGTTATGTTTAACGGGATTTACGCAGCGCAAAATAAACAGAGTTTCCTCTTCCTCGGTAAAGAGGTGGAAACAACAGGGAATCCATTGTCCCACGCCATTCTTCGCGGTGCCTTGAATGAATACGGGAAAAATATTCCTAACTACTACTATGACAATTTGATGGATACTATTGCCCAGTATGAAAAGATGGGCTTGGAAAATCCATTTATCATCATCGATACCAATCATGACAATTCAGGTAAGCAATATATGGATCAAATCCGTATCGTTCGTCAGACCTTGATCAACCGTGACTGGAATGAGAAGATCAAAAAATATGTTCGTGGTTTTATGATTGAGTCCTATCTAGAAGATGGACGTCAAAATGAACCAGAAGTTTTTGGTAAGTCCATTACAGATCCGTGTCTCGGATGGGACAACACAGAAGCACTTGTTCGCGAAATTTACCAAACGCTAGGAGAGTAAGATGGCATTTATCGAAAAAGGTCAAGAAATTGATATTGAAGCAATCAAGGCTGCGACCCAGTTGTCACCTGAAGCCTTGCGAAAGAAAGAAGCCCGCGATAGAGAGTTGGCAGCCATCATCTCGGGTGAGGACGACCGAATCCTTTTGGTGATGGGACCTTGCTCTTCAGACAATGAGGAAGCAGTGCTTGAATATGCTCGTCGCTTAGCAGACTTGCAGAAAAAAGTTGCAGATAAAATCTTTATCGTGATGCGTGTCTATACGGCTAAACCTCGTACTAATGGAGATGGCTATAAAGGCATGATTCATCAACCAAATACCAGCGAAGCGCCTAGTCTCATCAATGGTTTGCAGGCTGTTCGTCAGCTTCACTATCGTGTGATTACGGAGACGGGATTGACAACAGCTGATGAGATGCTTTATCCGTCAAATCTCGTTTTGGTTGATGACCTGGTCAGCTACCATGCTGTAGGGGCTCGTTCAGTGGAAGACCAAGAACACCGCTTTGTAGCGTCTGGTATTGATGCTCCGGTTGGGATGAAAAATCCAACATCTGGGAACCTTGGGGTCATGTTTAATGCCATCTATGCGGCTCAAAACAAGCAAACCTTCCTTTACCATGGCCAAGAAGTGGAAACTTCAGGAAATCCTTTGGCCCACGTTATCCTTCGTGGTGCCATGAACGAATATGGTAAAAATGAACCCAATTTCTACTATGAAACCCTCTTAAATGCCATCAATCGCTATGAGACTATGGGACTTGAAAATCCCTTCATTATCATCGATACCAATCATGACAATTCAGGCAAGCAGTATATGGAACAAGTTCGCATTGTTCGTCAAGCCTTGCTGAATCGTGACTGGAATGAAAAGATTAAAAAGACGGTTCGAGGCTTTATGATCGAATCTTACCTAGCAGATGGCCGTCAAAACCAACCAGAGGTCTTTGGTTGCTCCATAACTGACCCTTGTCTAGGTTGGGAAAATACAGTAGCCTTGGTAGAAGAAATTTATACTACCTTAACAAAATAAGTGAAAAGGATGGAGTTGGGGGATTCTCAGCTCCTTTTATGAGTATGATAGTTGGACACGGAATTGACATCGAAGAATTGGCTTCGATAGAAAACGCAGTTACACGACGTGAGGGCTTTGCTAAGCGCGTGCTGACCCCTAAAGAAATGGAGCGTTTTACCAGTCTCAAAGGGCGCAGACAGATCGAATACTTGGCTGGTCGCTGGTCGGCTAAGGAGGCCTTTTCCAAGGCTATGGGGACAGGAATTGGCAAACTGACCTTTCAGGATTTGGAAGTTTTGAACAATGAACGAGGCGCGCCTTATTTTAGTCAGGCACCATTTTCAGGAAAGATTTGGCTATCTATCAGCCATACAGATCAGTTTGTGACAGCCAGTGTCATTTTGGAGGAAAATCATGAAAGCTAGTCCACATAGACCAACCAAGGCTCTGATTCATCTGGGAGCTATTCGACAAAATATTCAGCAAATGGGGGCTCATATCCCTGAAGGAACGCTCAAGTGGGCAGTGATCAAGGCTAATGCCTATGGTCATGGGGCTGTTGCCGTTGCCAAGGCTATTCAAAATGATGTTGATGGATTTTGTGTTTCCAATATTGATGAAGCTATTGAACTTCGTCAGGCTGGCCTCAGCAAGAAAATCCTCATTCTAGGTGTATCTGAGTTAGAAGCTATTGGCCTAGCTAAAGAATACGACATCACTTTGACGATGGCTGGACTGGAGTGGATTCGAGCGTTGGTTGCCACTGGGGCTGATTTATCTGGCTTATCGGTTCACCTCAAGATTGACTCAGGAATGGGACGGATTGGTTTCCGAGATTCCAGTGAGGCAGAGCAGGCTCAAGCCTTGCTCCAACAACACGGTGCTCGTGTTGAGGGGATTTTTACCCACTTTGCTACTGCAGATGAAGAATCAGATGCCTATTTTAATACCCAGTTAGAACGATTTAAAGCTATTTTGGCAAGTATGAAGGAAGTCCCAGAGCTGGTTCATGCCAGCAACTCGGCAACGACCCTCTGGCATGCAGAGACTATTTTCAATGCAGTCCGTATGGGAGATGCCATGTATGGCCTGAATCCTAGTGGAGAGGTCTTGGACTTGCCCTATGATTTGACACCAGCCTTGAGTTTGGAGTCTGCCCTGGTTCATGTCAAGACAGTTCCAGCTGGAGCTTGCATGGGCTATGGAGCAACTTATCAGGCGGATAGCGAGCAAGTCATTGCGACGGTGCCAATCGGCTATGCGGATGGTTGGACACGAGATATGCAGAATTTCTCTGTCTTGGTAGATGGAGAAGCTTGCCCAATCGTCGGACGAGTATCTATGGACCAAATCACCATTCGTTTGCCTAAGGTTTACCCGCTAGGAACAAAAGTCACCTTAATTGGCTCCGATGGTGACCAGGAAATCACAGCAACTCAGGTAGCGACCTACCGTGGAACTATTAACTATGAGGTGGTTTGCCTCCTCAGCGACCGCATTCCGAGAGAATATTATTAAAAAGAAAGGAGTAGAGCATGAATTTACACCAACCCTTGCATGTCTTGCCTGGTGTGGGGCCAAAGTCAGCAGAGAAATACGCCAAACTAGGAATTGAAAACTTGCAAGACCTCTTGCTCTACTTTCCTTTCCGTTATGAAGATTTCAAGACCAAGCAGGTCCTAGAGCTGGAAGATGGGGAGAAGGCTGTTCTTTCTGGTCAGGTAGTGACTCCTGCTAGTGTCCAGTATTATGGTTTCAAGCGCAATCGCCTGCGTTTTAACCTCAAGCAGGGAGAAGTCGTTTTTGCGGTGAATTTCTTTAACCAGCCCTATCTGGCTGATAAGATAGAGTTGGGAGCAACCCTTGCTGTCTTTGGAAAATGGGACCGCGCCAAAGCCAGTCTGACTGGGATGAAGGTCCTAGCTCAGGTGGAAGATGACCTCCAACCTGTTTATCGTTTGGCTCAGGGAATCAGTCAGGCCAGTCTGGTTAAGGTCATTAAGACAGCCTTTGATCAGGGGTTGGACCTCTTGATAGAGGAAAATCTTCCCCAGTCTTTGCTGGATAAATACAAACTCATGTCCCGTTGCCAGGCTGTCCGTGCCATGCATTTTCCTAAGGATTTGGAAGAATACAAGCAGGCCCTTCGCCGTATCAAATTTGAGGAACTCTTTTATTTTCAAATGCAGTTGCAGTCACTCAAGTCTGAAAATAGAGTTCAGGGAAGCGGTCTGGTTCTGAATTGGTCTCAGGAAAAAGTGACAGCAGTTAAAGCAAGTCTTCCTTTTGCCCTGACCCAAGCTCAGGAAAAGAGTTTGCAGGAAATTTTAACTGATATGAAGTCCGACCACCACATGAATCGTCTCCTACAAGGGGATGTGGGGAGTGGAAAAACGGTAGTCGCTGGCTTGGCCATGTTTGCGGCAGTGACAGCAGGTTATCAGGCTGCCCTAATGGTACCAACAGAAATCCTCGCAGAGCAACACTTTGAGAGTTTACAGAACCTTTTTCCCAATTTGAAACTGGCTCTCTTGACAGGTTCCTTGAAAGCTGCAGAAAAGAGAGAGGTCTTGGAGACCATTGCCAAGGGTGAGGCTGATTTGATTGTCGGAACTCACGCTCTGATACAAGATGGGGTGGAGTATGCTCGTCTTGGTTTGATTATTATCGATGAGCAGCACCGTTTTGGTGTAGGGCAAAGGCGTATTTTACGGGAAAAAGGCGACAACCCAGATGTCCTCATGATGACGGCGACTCCTATTCCACGGACGCTGGCTATCACAGCATTTGGAGATATGGATGTGTCCATTATTGACCAGATGCCAGCAGGACGGAAGCCTATTGTGACACGCTGGATCAAGCATGAGCAACTACCTCAGGTTTTGACTTGGTTAGAGGGGGAAATCCAAAAAGGCTCTCAAGCCTATGTCATCTCTCCCTTGATTGAAGAATCAGAAGCTCTGGATCTGAAAAATGCTATTGCCTTATCAGAAGAGTTGACGGCTCATTTTGCAGGAAAGGCAGAGGTGGCTCTTCTACATGGTAAGATGAAGAGTGACGAAAAAGACCAGATTATGCAGGAGTTCAAAGAGAGAAAAACAGATATTCTGGTTTCGACAACGGTTATTGAGGTTGGAGTCAACGTTCCCAATGCGACCGTCATGATTATCATGGATGCTGACCGCTTCGGGCTCAGCCAGCTTCACCAGCTCAGAGGTCGTGTCGGTCGGGGAGACAAGCAGTCCTACGCTGTCCTTGTTGCTAATCCCAAGACGGATTCTGGGAAAGACCGCATGCGCATCATGACAGAAACCACCAATGGATTTGTCCTTGCGGAGGAAGATTTGAAAATGCGTGGTTCAGGTGAGATTTTTGGAACCAGACAGTCAGGACTCCCAGAGTTCCAAGTAGCTGATATTATCGAAGATTTTCCGATTTTAGAAGAAGCCAGAAAGGTTGCTAGCTACATTAGTTCTATCGAAGGTTGGCAAGAGGATCCAGAGTGGCGCATGATTGCTTTTCATCTGGAAAAGAAAGAACATTTAGATTAAGCTTTCTCTAAGGAAAACTTAAGCTAGTTTTTAGGTTTGGCCCTTATACTAGAGTCATCAAAAAGAAACGAGGACTCTCATATGACAGTAACGATTAAAGTAAATTACCAAACTACTTTCCAAAAGAAGGAAGCAAAAAACTAGTATAAACAGAAGAGAGAGCGAAATGCTCTTTTTTCGTTTCTAAAACTACTTTCAGTCAATAGGCTTGAAGGAAGAAAAGCTAAATTCACTTTCTATTTACCCTTCTTTCTTGCATTGATTACATAGATATGCTACAGTTGTGGTAGCGATTACAAAATAAAAGGAGCATGCTATGAAAAATCCAGCTTTGTTAGAAGAAATCAAGACTTATAGAGGAAGGGATGAGGTTCCAGAGGACTTTGATACTTTCTGGGATGAGGAAGTGAAAAAAGTTTCCACGCTTCCAGCCTACCAGTTGGAGGAAAGAGATTTTCACATCCCTCAAGTCAAGTGCTATGAGTTGACATTTGAAGGAACCAATGAAGGTAAGGTCTATGCACGTGTCGTCCTTCCAAAAAGTGAGGATAAAGTTCCAATGATTTTCCATTTCCATGGTTATATGGGACGGGGCTGGGACTGGGCTGACATGCTGGCCTTCACCGTAGCTGATTACGGTGTTATCTCCATGGATGTGCGGGGCCAGTCAGGTTATTCGCAAGACGGTTTGCGTTCTCCTCTAGGAAATACGGTTAAGGGGCATATCATCCGTGGTGCTGTGGAGGGTCGGGAGCACCTCTTTTATAAGGATGTTTATCTGGATATTTACCAGTTGATTGAAATTGTTGCCAGTCTGCCTCAGGTGGATGAGAAGCGCCTTTCTAGCTATGGTGCCTCACAAGGAGGAGCCTTAGCTCTGGTTGCGGCAGCCCTCAATCCTCGGATTCAGACAACAGTTGCCATTTATCCCTTCTTATCAGACTTTAGACGAGTCCTTGAGATTGGCAATACCAGTGAGGCCTATGACGAACTTTTCCGTTATTTCAAGTTCCACGACCCCTTCCATGAAACTGAGGAGGAGATCATGGCGACCCTTGCCTATATCGATGTCAAAAATCTTGCCCATCGTATCCAAGGTGAGGTTAAGATGATTACGGGCTTGGACGACAATGTTTGTTATCCCATTACCCAGTTTGCGATTTACAATCGTTTGACCTGCGATAAGGCTTATCGCATCATGCCTGAGTATGCCCACGAAGCCATGAATGTTTTTGTCAATGACCAGGTTTATAACTGGCTTTGTGGTAGTGAGATTCCTTTTAAATATCTAAAATAAGGAGTCGACTCTAAGCACAAAATCTTAAAAATCACAAACACGCATAGTATCAGGGGATTAAGAAAACTTGATACTATGCGTTTTATCATAGAAATATAGTAAAATGAAACAAGAACAGGACAAATCGATCAGGAGAGTCAAATCGATTTCTAACAATGTTTTAGAAGTAGATGTGTACTATTCTAGTTTCAATCTATTATATTTATAGAATTTTTTGTTGCTAGATTTGTCAAATTGCTTAAAATAATTTTTTTCAGAAAGCAAAAGCCGATACCTATCGAGTAGGGTAGTTCTTGCTATCGTCAGGCTTGTCTGTAGGTGTTAATACTTTTCAAAAATCTCTTCAAACCACGTCAGCTTCGCCTTGCCGTATATATGTTACTGACTTCGTCAGTTCTATCTGCCACCTCAAAACGGTGTTTTGAGCTGACTTTGTCAGTCTTATCTACAACCTCAAAACAGTGTTTTGAGCATCATGCGGCTAGCTTCTTAGTTTGCTCTTTGATTTTCATTGAGTATAAAAACAGATGAGTTTCTGTTTTCTTTTTATGGACTATAAATGTTCAGCTGAAACTACTTTCAAGGACATTATTATATAAAAGAATTTTTTGAAACTAAAATCTACTATATTACACTATATTGAAAGCGTTTTAAAAATGAGGTATAATAAATTTACTAACGCTTATAAAAAGTGATAGAATCTATCTTTATGTATATTTAAAGATAGATTGCTGTAAAAATAGTAGTAGCTATGCGAAATAACAGATAGAGAGAAGGGATTGAAGCTTAGAAAAGGGGAATAATATGATATTTAAGGCATTCAAGACAAAAAAGCAGAGAAAAAGACAAGTTGAACTACTTTTGACAGTTTTTTTCGACAGTTTTCTGATTGATTTATTTCTTCACTTATTTGGGATTGTCCCCTTTAAGCTGGATAAGATTCTGATTGTGAGCTTGATTATATTTCCCATTATTTCTACAAGTATTTATGCTTATGAAAAGCTATTTGAAAAAGTGTTCGATAAGGATTGAGCAGGAAGTATGGTGTAAATAGCATAAGCTGATGTCCATCATTTGCTTATAAAGAGATAGTTTAGTTTAATTGCAGCGGTGTCCTGGTAGATAAACTAGATTGGCAGGAGTCTGATTGGAGAAAGGAGAGGGGAAATTTGGCACCAATTTGAGATAGTTTGTTTAGTTCATTTTTGTCATTTAAATGAACTGTAGTAAAAGAAAATTAATAAAAGACAAACTAAGTGCATTTTCTGGAATAAATGTCTTATTTCAGAAATCGGGATATAGATATAGAGAGGATCAGTATGAATCGGAGTGTTCAAGAACGTAAGTGTCGTTATAGCATTAGGAAACTATCGGTAGGAGCGGTTTCTATGATTGTAGGAGCAGTGGTATTTGGAACGTCTCCTGTTTTAGCTCAAGAAGGGGCAAGTGAGCAACCTCTGGCAAATGAAACTCAACTTTCGGGGGAGAGCTCAACCCTAACTGATACAGAAAAGAGCCAGCCTTCTTCAGAGACTGAACTTTCTGGCAATAAGCAAGAACAAGAAAGGAAAGATAAGCAAGAAGAAAAAATTCCAAGAGATTACTATGCACGAGATTTGGAAAATGTCGAAACAGTGATAGAAAAAGAAGATGTTGAAACCAATGCTTCAAATGGTCAGAGAGTTGATTTATCAAGTGAACTAGATAAACTAAAGAAACTTGAAAACGCAACAGTTCACATGGAGTTTAAGCCAGATGCCAAGGCTCCAGCATTCTATAATCTCTTTTCTGTGTCAAGTGCTACTAAAAAAGATGAGTACTTCACTATGGCAGTTTACAATAATACTGCTACTCTAGAGGGGCGTGGTTCGGATGGGAAACAGTTTTACAATAATTACAACGATGCACCCTTAAAAGTTAAACCAGGTCAGTGGAATTCTGTGACTTTCACAGTTGAAAAACCGACAGCAGAATTGCCAAATGGTCGAGTTCGCCTCTACGTAAACGGGGTATTATCTCGAACAAGTCTGAAATCTGGCAATTTCATTAAAGATATGCCAGATGTAACGCATGTGCAAATCGGAGCAACCAAGCGTGCCAACAATACGGTTTGGGGGTCAAATCTACAGATTCGGAATCTCACTGTGTATAATCGTGCTTTAACACCAGAAGAGGTACAAAAACGTAGTCAACTTTTTAAACGCTCAGATTTAGAAAAAAAACTACCTGAAGGAGCGGTTTTAACAGAGAAAACGGACATATTCGAAAGCGGGCGTAACGGTAAACCAAATAAAGATGGAATCAAGAGTTATCGTATTCCAGCACTTCTCAAGACAGATAAAGGAACTTTGATCGCAGGTGCAGATGAACGCCGTCTCCATTCGAGTGACTGGGGTGATATCGGTATGGTCATCAGACGTAGTGAAGATAATGGAAAGACATGGGGAGATAAGGTGGTTATCTCCAATCTTCGAGATAATCCTGAAGCTAAAGATCCTGCTGCGCCATCGCCTCTAAATATTGATATGGTTTTGGTTCAAGACCCGACAACAAAGAGAATCTTCTCAATTTATGATATGTTCCCAGAAGGTCGAGCAGTTTTTGGAATGCCAAAAACACCTGAAAAAGCTTATGAAAAGATAGGGGATAAAACTTATCAAATCTTGTATAAACAAGGAGAGTCTGGTCATTATACTGTTCGTGAGAATGGAGAAGTGTATAATGCACAAAATCAAAAGACGGATTATCGTGTTGTAGTGAATCCAACAGAACCTGGCTATAGAGATAAAGGAAATCTTTACAAAGGTCAGGAATTGATTGGAAATATCTATTTTGCACACAGTACAAAAAATCCATTTAGAGTAGCCAATACGAGCTATCTATGGATGTCATATAGTGACGATGATGGTAAAACTTGGTCTGCACCGAGAGACATTACTCCAGGTCTTCGCAAGGATTGGATGAAGTTCCTAGGAACAGGTCCTGGAACAGGAATTGTACTTCGGAATGGGCCTCACAAGGGACGGATTTTGATACCGGTTTATACGACTAATAATGTATCTCACTTAAATGGCTCGCAATCTTCTCGTGTCATCTATTCAGATGATCATGGAAAAACTTGGCATGCTGGAGAAGCGGTCAACGATAACCGTCAGGTAGACGGTCAAAAGATCCACTCTTCTACGATGAACAATGAACGTGCGCAAAATACAGAATCAACGGTGGTACAACTAAACAATGGAGATGTTAAACTCTTTATGCGTGGTTTGACTGGAGATCTTCAGGTTGCTACAAGTAAAGACGGAGGAGTGACTTGGGAGAAGGATATCAAACGTTATCCACAGGTTAAAGATGTCTATGTTCAAATGTCTGCTATCCATACGATGCACGAAGGAAAAGAATACATCATCCTCAGTAATGCAGGTGGACCGAAACGTGAAAATGGGATGGTCCACTTGGCACGTGTCGAAGAAAATGGTGAGTTGACTTGGCTCAAACACAATCCAATTCAAAAAGGAGAGTTTGCCTATAATTCGCTCCAAGAATTAGGAAATGGGGAGTATGGTATCTTGTATGAACATACTGAAAAAGGACAAAATGCCTATACCCTATCATTTAGAAAATTTAATTGGGACTTTTTGAGCAAAGATCTGATTTCTCCTACCGAAGCGAAAGTGAAGCGAACTAGAGAGATGGGCAAAGGAGAGATGGGCAAAGGAGTTATTGGCTTGGAGTTCGACTCAGAAGTATTGGTCAACAAGGCTCCAACCCTTCAATTGGCAAATGGTAAAACAGCGACTTTCCTAACCCAGTATGATAGCAAGACCTTGTTGTTTGCAGTAGATAAGGAAGATATCGGACAGGAAATTATTGGTATAGCTAAAGGAAGCATCGAAAGTATGCATAATCTTCCTGTAAATCTAGCAGGTGCCAGAGTTCCTGGCGGAGTAAATGGTAGCAAAGCAGCGGTGCATGAAGTTCCAGAATTTACAGGGGGAGTTAATGGTACAGAGCCAGCTGTTCATGAAATCGCAGAGTATAAGGGATCTGATTCGCTTGTAACTCTTACTACAAAAGAAGATTATACTTACAAAGCTCCTCTTGCTCAGCAGGCACTTCCTGAAACAGGAAACAAGGAGAGTGACCTCCTAGCTTCACTAGGACTAACAGCTTTCTTCCTTGGTCTGTTTACGCTAGGGAAAAAGAGAGAACAATAAGAGAAGAATTCTAAACATTTGATTTTGTAAAAATAGAAGGAGATAGCAGGTTTTCAAGCCTGCTATCTTTTTTTGATGACATTCAGGCTGATACGAAATCATAAGAGGTCTGAAACTACTTTCAGAGTAGTCTGTTCTATAAAATATAGTAGATTGAAATAAGATGTGTGCTCTTTTTTCGTGCATAAAACAAACCCTTTAACATCAACGGTTTAAAGGGTTTTTATTTATTTTATCGAGA